>JASICF010000437.1 GCA_030044775.1 Candidatus Sulfotelmatobacter sp.
CGGAATACGCCTTCCCCAAGGCGGGTGACTTCGCGGTCTTCATGGATAGGCTTAAGGCGGCCACGGGCGAGGCGGGCGATTTTCAGGCGTACGGAATTCGAACCGATATCGACGGCAGCGAACGTGGGCATGAGATGAGCGCCAACAGTTTACATGCGAAGAGGAAAATGGTCATCAGGGAGAGATGGAGGCAGTGAGAGCGCGCGTCGAATGTGGATCTCGCGTGCGTCACCATGCTACTCCACGCGAACTCCCTCGCTCCACCTCAAAAGGGCTTCACTCGGGATGCGCAACCGAAAAGATGTTGCCGTAGTCTAGAACTGAGCCGCTGCGGATTGGGATCAAGCAGGCTCGTTACGCCGCGGAAACTGCCTGGCGGCCGCTTGCGGGCGTCGATTGAGTCGAAGCAATGCCGGGCTCTTTCTCTCGGGGGGTTGGTTTTTGCGGCATGCTTGACAGCGCGGAAACGGCCTGGCGAAACTTTGCTCCGGTCAGATTGTGAAGTTCCGCGACCAGAGCCGATTCTCGAACTTCGCCAAGATTGTTTTGCGCATTTTGAGTGAGAGTGAGCCAATCGTGCCAATCGCCAAGCGCATCCTGGACGCGCTTGATCCCCACAATGAATTGTTGCGATTCGGCAGAGGGAACGGCGAACTCGGCTGCATAGCGGGCCCGCTTGGTGCGGATGCGGTATTGGTGTAGCGTAGCGGCGTCGATCGGAGTTCCCTGATGTATCGTTCCAACTATCGCTCTCGCCACGGTCAAAGGATCGAGAGTTTTTACCGGATTGCGATCTGATTGGAAGTCCCGCGCTGCCCGTTTCAGTTGTTTGCGAAGATCGCGAACCGTATCTTTATCCAGCGCTTTGCGCAGCTTCTTTTCCTGCCGGTCGCGCATCTCGATCAAGCGGTTCATCAACCGGGTTTTTCGGCGTGGCTCACCGGGACTCTTGAAGCTGCGGAGAGCGATGAGCTGAACATCCAGATCACGCACCTTGCCGGCACGCTTGCGGACGCGGCCAAGCGACTTGAGCAGTTTCTTCTCCTTATGCCCTGGATGCGCAGCCAGCTCGATCAACAATATTTGCAGGCGGCGCGTGCCGGTACGGAAGCCGTGCACATTTTGCGGTCGAAGTTCTGCCGAGAGCTTGACCAGGTCTCGCTCGAGCTTTTCAAAAACGACACGGCCGCGCTTGCGATCGATCGGCATAAAACCAAATGGGAAAAGAAGATACCTTAGTAAATGAGAGAAACGCAATCCTTAAAACGCAGTCATTTTAACACCCTGTTAACAGCTATCTGATAAGGTAGGGTGCGATGGCCGATCCTGCCTTACAGCGACCCGATATGCCATTCTCCCAACCTGCTGAATCCGGGACGGTTAGCGGGGCTGGACCGGTTGCCGTGCCAGCCTTGGTCTCGTTACGCGGCAGCGGAGAAACCTCCGACCGGATTTTCAAGCTGGCGATGGTGCTGTGCGGCGCAGCGGTGCTAGGAACGCTGCTGTTGATTGTGTACGAACTCGTGCTGCGCTCCGGACCTTCGTGGCATGCTTTTGGCTTTAAGTTCTTCGGCGCAAGCGAGTGGGACCCGGTTAACGAGAAATTCGGCGCTCTGCCCTTTATTTACGGAACCCTGGTCTCGTCGTTGCTCGCACTATTGATCGCCGTGCCGCTCTCTATTGGAGTTGCCGTTTTTACCACGGAGATGTGTCCTATCCCTTTGCGTGGGTCACTTTCATTCTTTGTGGAGCTGCTCGCCGCGATTCCCAGCGTGGTGTATGGATTGTGGGCGATCTTTGTTCTGGTGCCCATCCTCAGCAACTATGTTGAGCCGTTCCTCGCGAAGGTTCTGGGCTGGACAGGATTTTTCGACGGGCCACCGTACGGCATCAGCATGCTGGCCGCGGGAATCATTCTTGCGATCATGATCATCCCGATTATTTCCTCGATCACTCGCGAGGTGCTGATGGTGGTGCCGCGGCACCAGCGGGAGGCGGCTCTAGCGCTGGGCGCAACCCGGTGGGAGATGATTCGCGTCGGTGTGCTGCGCAACGCGCGAGCGGGAATTGTCGGCGGAATTATTTTGGGGTTAGGCCGCGCTTTGGGCGAAACAATGGCCGTCACGATGGTGATTGGAAACCGGCCGGAGATTGCAAAGTCCCTGTTTGCCCCGGGCTACACGATGGCGAGCGTGCTAGCCAATGAATTCACGGAAGCCACAGGCGACGTTTATCTTTCCGCCCTGATTGAAATTGGCCTGGCGCTGTTCATTGTCACAATCATCGTAAACGCATTGGCAAGATTGCTGGTCTGGAGCGTTACCCGCGGTCAGGCGGTGGGAACCCATGCCTGAGAACGCCGCTGTACACGCTGTGCATCACGTTCCGCCGATCGCGTTGCGGCGTCGCGTCGTCGACCACATGATGACCGGGGCCTGTGTTCTGACCGTGGCGGTCGTGCTGGCGCCGCTGTTCGCGATTTTCGCCTACCTGGTTTATCGCGGAATCGGCTCGATCAACTGGGCTTTTCTTACTCAGACGCCGAGGCCGGTGGGCGAATCGGGTGGTGGAATGGCGAACGCCATCGTTGGTTCGGGGCTGATTCTTGCCATCGCCAGCCTGATTGGAGTTCCGTTGGGGATTGGAGCAGGGATTTACCTTGCCGAGTTTGGCCGAAACCGTTTCGGAGACGTAATTCGATTTACCGCCGATGTGTTGAATGGCGTGCCGTCGATTGTGGTGGGCATTGTTGCCTATGCGATCGTTGTACTCTCGCAGCATCACTTCTCGGCGCTGGCTGGCGGGGTGGCGCTGGCCATCATGATGATCCCAACCATCACGCGCACCACGGAGGAAATGCTTCTGCTGGTGCCGCGGGCTTTGCGCGAGGCGGCGTATGGGCTAGGCATTCCACGCTGGCGGACCACGCTCTCCATTACTTTGCGGACGGCAACCTCGGGAGTGATTACTGGCGTGATGCTGGCGTTTGCGCGAGTTGCGGGCGAGACGGCGCCGTTGCTGTTTACCGCATTCGGAAATCAATTCTGGAACCTGCGGGTCAGCCAGCCCACAGCCGCATTGCCGCTGCAGATTTTTAGTTATGCGATTTCTCCCTACGACGAGTGGCACCGGCAGGCGTGGGCAGGAGCGCTGGTACTGATCGTGTTGATTGTCAGTGCAGTGGCTGCCGTGCGCATCGCGGTCCGGCATGGTACCTTCGGAGCGGCATAGGCTATGGGAGTCGGGATCGAAGTCGAACATCTGAACGCGTGGTATGGGAAGACACAGGCTTTGCACGAGGTTCGCCTGTCGGTCGCCGCCAACCACGCGACCGCACTGATCGGGCCTTCGGGTTGCGGCAAGTCCACTTTTATCCGCTGCTTGAATCGAATGCATGAAACCATTCCCGACGCGCGAGTGACGGGCAGCGTGCGCATCGGCGATATCGATGCTTATAACGGGACGTCGCCGACGCAGTTGCGGCGGCGCGTTGGCATGGTGTTTCAGAAAGCGAATCCGTTTCCCACGATGTCGATTTATGACAACGTGGCCTCTGGGCTGAAGCTGAATGGTTTTGGCAATCGCGCTAAACTCGATGAAATCGTGCATCGCTCTCTGGATTCCGCAGCGCTGTGGGAAGAAGTGAAGGACCAGATTCACAAAAAATCGGGCGCCAGTCTCTCCGGCGGGCAGCAGCAGCGGTTGTGCATTGCACGGGCGCTGGCGGTAGAACCGGAAGTGCTGCTAATGGACGAGCCGTGCTCGGCGCTGGACCCCATTTCGACGGGCAAGATCGAGGAATTGATTTTTCAGCTCAAAGAGCGTTATACCATCGTTATTGTCACTCATAATATGCAACAGGCGGCGCGGGTTGCGGAGTTTACCGGGTTCTTCCTGCTCGGCAAGATGATCGAATTCGACAGGACAGAAAAGATCTTCACCAAACCTTCCGACAAAAAAACGGAAGACTACATTACGGGAAGGTTCGGGTAGGCAGGGTTCCGGTAGGATTTAGAAGAGGAAAAGAATGCGAACTCGCTTTCAACAGGGATTGGACGATCTGCGGCAAAAACTGCTGCGCATGGGAGGTCTGGCGGAACAGGCCGTGGACCGCGCGCGGCAGGCGTATGTGGACCGCGATCTGAATCGCTGCCAGATGGTGCTGGAGGGCGAGAGCCTGATCAATGATTCGGAGCGGGAAATCGATGAAGCAGCCTTCGACCTTCTTGCCATGCAGCAGCCGATGGCTGTGGACCTGCGATTCATTCTGGCTGTGACCAAGATCAATTCCGATCTCGAGCGGGTTGGCGATCAGGCGGTCAACATTGCCGAACGGGTGATGGATATGATCGAGCTGCCAGTGGTCGATCTACCGGTCGATATCGCGCGCATGGGATCAGCGGTTAGCGCAATGGTTCGCAGAGCTTTAGAGTCGTTTATTGAAGGAAAGGTTGAACTCGCTCAGGCCGTCCTGGAAATGGATAATGTGATCGATCGCATGAAGGATGACGCGTTTATTCAGCTGGTAAAAACCATGAACCAGCGCCCTGAAGCGGTGCGGCAAGCGCTGGACGCGTTGTTGGTGGCGCGCAACCTGGAGCGAGTCGCCGACCACGCGAC
>JASICF010000049.1 GCA_030044775.1 Candidatus Sulfotelmatobacter sp.
GTAGGCATTGAAGCCGAGCCCGTGCTGGCGGAACTTGGGCAGTCCCTGAAGCTGCTGCTGAACGGATAGCTGCATGTGATGCCCCGGCACGCCTTCGTGATAGGCAACGGCTTCGTCATCAATCAGCGATCGATGCTCGAAGTCGGAGGTTGCAACCACCACGCGCCCGGGACGTTTCCCATCCGGTGTGCCAGTCACGTAGTGAGTCATCGCCGCCGCTTGAAACGCCGGAATCGCTTCCACGGTCACCGGGGATTTCGGCAGCAAGGTGAACAATTGCGGCAGCTTCGGCTCCATTTGCGCGATGTAATGGCGGAAGTCGTCGAGAATCTGATCGGCAGAGGTCGGAATATATTTGGGGTTTGTCTTGATCGAAGCCCGAAACGATGCGAGGTCGGAAAAACCCTCTTTCTTCGCAATCGCCGTCATCTCGGCTTCGATGCGATCCATCTCGCGCAAGCCCAGTTGATGAATCTCATCGGGCGTCATGTGCGTGGTGGTGCGGCCGTAAATATCGTTCTGGTACCGGCGTTCGCCGTCGGCAAGCGAAGTGATTGCGAGAGCGGTGCGGCCGTTTGGAGCGTATTCAGTGCGAATGAAGGCGGCGAAATTCTTGTAAGCCGGCATCACATCGGTGTTAACCGCCTCGGTGATCTGCTCGGTCAGGCGCTTCTGATCCTCCGGCGAGATATCGGCCGGATATTTCTTCGTCGGCCGAAGAAATGGGTCGGACTCGACGATGCCGTCGCACTGCGCAGGAATCTTTTCAGCTAAAAAGCGCACCATCACCAGCTTGTCCTTCACGCCGGCGCGCAAAACCTCTTCGCTCTGGCTGAGCACGCGCGGAATCTGATGCAAGCGCGCAATGTAGTCTTCGTAATGCTTGACCGAATCGAACGGAACGGAGAGCGGCAGGTCGGCGAGACTGGTATGAACGCCTCCCTGGGTGTTGATCGGCATTTCGTATTCTTTGAGATCGAAGTCGGAAATACGCTGCTCGAGCACGCGAATCAGCAGATCGTGCGACAGTTGATCCTGGTCGGAGAAGCCATCGGTTGAAATGGCTTTGATCTGCGCCAGAAATTCTTCGTCGCCGCGATGCCGTTCGGCAATGGCCTTCAGAGAATAGTCGGCGAGCTTGTCGTTGTAGCGGTAGTCGCCGAACGCCGTCGCGCGCTCAGGGAAGTTGCGCAGATCGTTTTCATAGTATTGGTCAAACAATTCATTCTGCGCTGCGAGTCGATCAGCAACGGGCTTAGACTCTTGAGCGAAGCCGAAACCAACTGTAGCGATGAGAAGAAACAAGCATCCGAACAGACGCATTGGTGTCATTTGAGGACTCTCAGGGGCTAAAGCCCGGAAATCAAAATAAGAAATACCCTTATCGCAGCGCGAGAAACACCCCGCCACCCAGAATCGCCTCGCTCAGCGCACGCCCTCGACCTGAAACAGATCCGACAATTCGCGGGAGAACGAATATCCATACGCTTTGCCGTCGGCGGTCATCCGGAGATCGATAATCGTTGTCACACCGGCCACATCGCTGGGTGCGAGGGTCATCAGTAGTTTCCGCTCGCCGGTATTCAGATCAATCTTGTACACCGGGGCTGAGGTTTTGTCATCGTGATATACAAAAGCTGAGTGTCCGTCCGCCCCCAGTTGACCCAAATGTCTTCCGGCAACCACTCGGGAATGATGCGGGCTTCGCCGCCGGCGATTGGATACAGTCCGCCCTTGCCATTTACGTCTCGGGCAAACATGAGCTTGCCATCGGGAGATACTACGTGGGACTCAATATGGTTCCGCTTCAACAAAATCAATGGTGTTACACTTCGCGCTGCGCCACCGGCAATTTCCTGGATATACATCTTCCATCCATGGCCGTCCGATCCCGCGAAGTAGACCGCCTTCCCATCGGGCATCCATCCTATCGAAGTTACTTGCTGCAGCCCAGCGCGAGGAAGTTTCTCTGTCTCGCCGGCTCCGGTGGGCAAGATGGTAAGAGTGGCTGTGTTCAACGCCGTAGCCTCGAACGCCAATACCCGTGTTCCATCTGGTGAGAGATACGGTTCGCTCCATTGGCCGAGTTTGATGGCGGCCGATCCATCGGTCTTGCGCAGGTACGCGAGCCCTGTGCTGCCCGCTGCCGCCCCCCAGTCATCGAAGGTAAGCGTGTTCCCATCGGTCGAGAGGTCCCTTAAAGTCGCGTAATCCAGCCAGCTCAGATCGCGCTCCTTGTTGTCTCCTGGTCCGTGGAACTGCAACCCGCTTCGCCACGATTCTTTGGAGAGAAGGATGCGGCCGTCGCGCGAGACATCATGCAATCTCACGATGCCCGGCAACCGAAGCACAACCCGCTGTCTGCCATTGCGCCCCATCGCAATGATGGCGTCCGCCCACCCTTGCGTCTGCGTAGCCGCAGCCCAGACTTCGTCGCCCGAGGGACTCCACGCTGTCCCTTCGAGGCTGATAAACATGGGCGAGCGGATCAATTCCTTCCCGTCGCGATCGACTGCCACGACTGCGCCTGCATCTCCATCCACCGCAATCAGATCGGCGAAGGCCACGGCGTCGGCCTTCGGTGAAATTCGTAGATATCCCAGCGCGTGGTCGCTCTCGTAGAGAACTCTTCCGAGAGGAAACTCCAGGCGATACCTTCCTTCGAACTGGCGAACGACGGCCATCTCTTTACCGTCGGCCGTCCAATCGGCGGCGAGCACATCTGCCGCAATTTCCCGCGGCGAACCGCCGGAAACGGGCACCAGCCCCAACGTGCCCTGGCAGAGTCCGATGTAGCGATCCTTGCAGCCCACCGAAATCGCCAGCTCGGAGGTGGAGGCGGCGAACAATGTCGAGTTAACTAAATTCAGTGCCCGCGACTCCGGACTGTCGGGCAACGTGGAATAAATCTGGACGGGCTGGCCATTCCAGCTCGCGCTGTAGTAGATGGTGCGCCCGTCAGCCGCAAAACGAGCCGCGTAGACCAGGCCACGGTCAAAGGTAAGCTGATGATAGGAAGGCAAGGGCACGGCGGCGCCGCGACGTCCCATCAGCCAACTCCCAACCACGACCAGCGCCAGCAGCACTACCACGGAAGCCAGCGCCATTACACGCCCGTACGACCGTGGTTTTTCCGTGGCCGCCACTGCGGCAGCGCTCCCACTCGTCACGCTGGTCGATGAAACTCCCGACAGGCCTTCGAGATTGAAAGCCAGGTCCCGTGCCGATTGAAACCGTTGCAGCGGCTTCTTCTCCAGACAGCGGCGCACAATGCGATCCAGCGCCGGAGAGATCGGCTTCCCCGTCAGGCTAAGCTCGGGAGGATCCTCTCGCAGGATCGCCGTCATCGTCTCGGCCGACGTGTCTCGCCGGAAGGTTCGCTGTCCGCAGAGCATCTCATGCAAAATCGTTCCCAGGGTAAAGATGTCGGAGCGTGCGTCGGCTGGCTCGCCTCTTATCTGCTCCGGGGACATATATCCCGCGGTACCGAGCACTTCGCCAGCCGAGGTAGGCCCCGCTTCCAGAGTTGCGCCCTGGTCTGAGGTCGATTCGGGCCGAACCAGCTTGGCCAGGCCAAAATCGAGAATCTTTACCCGCCCGTCGCGGGTTACAAAGATATTTTCCGGCTTAAGATCGCGATGAACGATTCCTGCGTCGTGCGCGGCGGCAAGTCCGTGAGCGATTTCCATTCCGTACTCGACCGCCCGCCGCAACGGCAACCCACCTCTCCTCAACTCTTGCCGCAGTGATTGGCCCTCAAGACACTCTGAGACGAGATAGGGCGCGCCACTATGCGTCCCGATGTCGTGGATGGAAAGAATGTTGGGATGGTTCAGTGCAGCGACAGCGCGTGCCTCGGTTTCGAAACGCCGCAAGCGATCGGCATCTCTCGCCATACTTTCCGGCAATACCTTGATCGCAACATCGCGTCCCAGCCGCGTGTCGCGCGCTCGGTAAACCTCTCCCATTCCTCCTGCACCGAGCGGCGCGAGGATTTCATAAGGGCCAATTTTCGTGCCGGTAGTGAGGGGCATGAGACGCGGCCATTATAAACGGAGGGTTGGTTGGTCAAGTCCGGGCAAGTGTCCGTTTCCGGCGTGTTAAAATAAGTGTTTCCATGCCTATAGTTCCCCGCCGCAAAACTGTAACGGCCCTCGTCGGAAAGGTCCGCGTGGGTTCCGATGCACCGATCGTGGTGCAGTCGATGACCAATACCGACACCGCCGATATCCTTTCGACCGTTCAGCAATGCGCCGCCCTCGCCCGCGCCGGGTCGGAGCTGGTTCGGGTCACAGTCAACAATGAAGAAGCCGCCGCCGCAGTTCCTCGAATTGTTGAGCAACTCGACATGCAGGGCATTCGCGTGCCCATCATCGGAGATTTCCACTACAACGGCCACGTCTTACTGACCAAGTATCCGGAGTGCGCGCGCGATCTGGCGAAGTACCGGATCAATCCCGGAAATGCCAGCATCGGGGCCAAAGGCGATTCGAATTTCCGCACCATGATCGAAGTCGCGGTGAAGTACCAGAAGCCGGTTCGCATCGGGGTCAATTGGGGCTCACTCGATCAGGTTCTGCTCACCAAGATGATGGATGAGAATTCCCGTCTCGCCGAACCGAAAGATGCCCGCGAAGTGACCATGGAAGCGATGGTCGTGAGCGCGTTGAATTCTGCCGCGCTCGCGGAAAAATACGGGCTGCGCCCGGATCAAATCATTCTCAGCGCGAAGGTCAGCGGGGTGCAGGATCTGATCGATGTGTACCGCGCTTTGGCCGCGCGCTGTTCGTATCCCCTGCATTTGGGATTAACCGAGGCGGGGATGGGTGCTAAAGGCGTGGTCGCTTCCAGTGCGGCCATGGGCGTGCTTTTGCAGGAAGGCATCGGAGATACGATTCGCGTTTCCCTCACTCCCGCTCCCGGAGGCGACCGCACCGAGGAAGTTCGCGTGGCGCAGCAGATTCTGCAGTCGATGGGCATTCGCAGCTTTACTCCGCAAGTCACGGCCTGTCCGGGCTGCGGACGCACGACCAGCACCTTCTTCCAGGAAATGGCCGAGCAGATTCAATCTTACCTTCGTGAGCAGATGCCGTCGTGGAAAGGCAAGTACGTCGGCGTGGAGGAGATGAAGCTCGCAGTGATGGGATGCGTGGTCAACGGCCCCGGCGAATCGAAGCACGCCAACATCGGCATCTCTTTGCCGGGTACCTTTGAAGAGCCGAAGGCCCCTGTCTACGTGGATGGACGCCTGTTCACCACGCTGAAGGGCGATCATATCGTCGCGGAGTTTATCAAAATTCTCGATGAATACGTCGACTCGCACTACGCGGCGCGCGAGACACAGACGGAAGCTGCGCAAAACGAAGAAATAGCCGCCAGAAACTGAATTCCTCGTTTCAGTCCCGCTACCTAATTTCCACCACTATAGAAAGATCACTGCCCCGGCAGCAGAAAGATTGGCGACTGCGATGGCGGCTCAATCGTCGCCGTTCCCGAGACGCTGGTCAAGGGCACGTCGGCGTGAGTGAAATAGCATTGGAACTGAGACGGGGACAGTCCGGTTGAAATAACCGTGAAGATATTGCTGTTCAGATACGTATCCGTAATCAACCCCGAGACGAAGATCTTTTCTCCTCCGGTGAAGGAATTTGCAGCGTGAAAGGTGACCACATTCGACGTGATCGAAAATGCCGTGATGGAGGTGATTCCGTTACAGTTCGACGCCGTGCAGACGCTGAACGCCGCCGGCAGATCGGTGATCAAGGTATCAGCGGGTGTCGGGTTATTGGTGGGGTTGTTGGCATTGTTATCGAGCGTATTAATGACCGCAATCGCCCCCGCGTCGCACATGCTTACATAAACCCTGCTGCTATCGACAGAGGCAGCGGTAAAAACGCGAAACCGCACAGTAGCTGGTGAATAAGTAGCCGGAAAAACGGCCGGAGCACAGGTTGATGTGGCCGGCACCGCATATTGATACTTGTCGGTGCTGAGATTTGCCGAGAACGGCGGATCGGTAAGCAAAGTAAGAGTTGTCTTCAGCGTGAAATTGGGGGCATTGAACACAGCAACTCGGGGAATCACGCAAACTCCGCTTGTTCCTGCCAGGGGATCGGGACACGCGGGCGCCATCTCATAGCTGGCCACGTAGAAGCGGCTGCCATCAGCCAAAGCGGTTACGGAAGAAGGTGAACACCCCGAGGGACATGCAGCCGAGCCCGCGGTGAAAGCGATCGACGTCAGAAGAGCCGGCGTGTCGTTGGCTCCGCCCGAAATCGCAAACACATACAGCGTGCTCGTTACGGGATTCGTCACATAGAGCCGGTTCAGGTTCGGATCGTAAAAAAGGTAATTCGCCCCGCCGCCCACTGGAAGGCTGCTCGTAACCGCATCCGTCGCCACGTCGATGGTAACGAGTTGTCCATCCCCTTGGCTCAAAACATAAACCTTCTGGCTATCGCCGCGCGCCACTACCCAGACTGGAGCAGTTCCGGTGAAGCCCGGGACTATTGTTGAAGTCAGGTCGAGCGGATTGACATCGCTGATCGAATTGTCCCCTTGATTGGCCACGTATATTTTTTGAGCGTCTGGAATTTCGGCCATCGACACCGGATTGACTCCGACCGGGCCGGTAAGAATCTCTGCATTATCGGAGACATTGATTTTGCCGACCGAATTTGTGCCGAAATTTGCCACATAGATGTTCCCATTTTCCGTGGTGTTAAGAAAAACCGGCAGAGAGCCTGGGGTTAAGGGGACATTGCTGACCTGTCCGAGCCCGCCTCCACTAATTAATCCAGTGGCGGGCGCAAATGTCGATATTTCATCGATTCCCCCCGGCACCAGACTCGCCGCACTGGCTACGAAGACGAAAGTATTGTTAGGCAAGGTCGCAGCGTGAGTGGGGTTATCGCCGATGTTAGGAGCGCTCGCATCGGAGCTTGGGGTCTCGCCAATGATGCTGTCTCCACCAACGTCAATCTGCATGGCATTGCCTGGATAGTTTGGGACATTCAGGCTGATCCCAAACACGGCATGGAAAGCGGTCGGTGATGGAGGGGTTTCTATTGGGCAGTTGGGAAGGCCGCCGAGAGAACACGGCAGAACCACCGGGCGGTATACCTGGCCACAAGCCGACCACAGGACAATCAAAGCCACCATGGCCGCGAATAGGCCCACGCGTTGGAAACTCATCAGCACCCCAATGAAAGTTTTCGCCTGCGAGGAATTGTACATTTTAACGGCTGGACGCGATCTCCGCCACTGGGCGTAGCGGGCCATCGGTACAGCTTTTTTGTTGCCATCGGCTTGGTTGCTGGGATGCGCGGCCTGGAAGGCAAGTTGGATCGTGGAGTCGCCGCGGATACAAAAATGCCGATTTCTTCGAATGAAGGGTCCGCACGGGGTTCGGAAGCGAAAGCGATGAAAGTACTTATTTCTTTCGTCGCGCGCGGCCGCTGGCCGCTGCGGTCGCAGGCTCCTGTGGTCTGGCTGCGGCAGCGGGTTTCTTTTTTCCTTCCATCTGCGCCAGGCTCTGTTTCAAAGCGGCCATCAAATCGACCACGGGGGCCAGTTTCTTCGGCTTTTCGACCGCTGCGACTTCTCCGCCTTCGAGCTTGGCTTCAATCAGTTTCTTCAGATTTTCCTGAAAGCTGTCATGATATTTATCAGGATTCCACTCGTCGGCGAGCGCCTCAATTAACTGATGGGCGACCTTCACTTCGGCTTCTTTGAGTTCAACATCGGGTGCCCCAAAGCCTTCCACCTTGCGAACTTCGTCCGCGTAATACATGGTGTGCAGCATCAATCCGCCTTCCGAGGGACGCAGGAAGCAGGTGTACTCGCGGTTGTGCATGGTGATCTTCGCGATAGCCACGTACTCGCTTTCCTCGAGAGCTTTCGTAAGCAATGCATAGGGACGCCGTCCGGCTTCTTCCGGCATCATGTAATACGAGGACTCGAAATACACGGGATCGACGTCGCTCTCTTTGACGAACTCGAGGATCTCCATGGTTTTGGCGGTCTGCGGCTCGATCTTCTTGATCTCGTCCGGTTCGATGACGATGTACTCGTCTTTGCGAAATTCATAGCCTTTCACGATTTCATCTCGTTCCACGACCACGCCCTCTGCTTGGCAAATATATTGCTGCTTCAAGCGCGACTTGTCGGAACGGTGCAGCATGTTGAAGGAAATGCCGGAACTGCGCGCGCCTGAAAACAGACGCACCGGCATCGAGATCAAGCCGAAAGTTAAATGTCCGGACCAGACCGAGGATGGCATAGTTGCTCTCGCTCGCTAAGGATCAAAAGCCACATCGCAACGCTTGTGCAAAAGCCAGTTGCAGGACCTAACACGCCCAGAATTGGGAGTTTAGCCCAAAAGACAAAATCTTGGATGCACAATCTAGGGCTAGGGAACCGAAATGCGAAGCCGAAGGTAATGTGGGTCGGCGTAAAACGTCCCAAGGAATTGTAGTTGACTTAAGAAGTTCCCGGGCTTGATGCCGCTCGACCACAATAACTTCTCGTGGGCGGCCTGACGGCATATCCGAAAATTCGCGGCAGCCGACTCGATTCTTCGAATTTCATGTATCCTTAAGCCTACCCACACCAGAATAGAGGAGAAGCATCCGATGAAACTTACCGGGCTCGCAGTTCTCGTGTTGTCGCTGGCGTCTCTGGCTTTTGCCGCGGAAGATGTAGTCACCGCGACACATGGCACGATTGACAAGCTCGACTCGACGGCAAAAACCATCTCGGTCAAAACGGCCGACGGTACGGAGCATGTTTTTCAGTGGACCAAAGACACTACCGTCCACGGAACCGATGCCGCAGCCAAAGATTCCTGGCACGGCTTGAAAGAAGGGTCGGAAGTCGTGGCACATTCTACCGCGCGCGGCGGCGAGGATACAGCCGTTGAAGTGGATAAGCTTGGAGATAAGGGACTCGAAAAGACAGAAGGGACGGTTAAGGAAATCGATCGCGGGGGAAAGAAGTTGGTTGTCGAAACAGCCGATGGCACGGAGCATACTTTTCAGCTTTCGGGCCACGCTGCGGCAGACGCAGGGAAGGATATTGCGGCGGGCACTGAGAAGGGCACCAAGATCGTGGTATATTCGACGAAAGCTTCCGGCAAGAAAGTCGCCCACTTCTTCGAAAAGATTTAGATCGAATTTTTTTCTCGGGCAGGCAATGGATGTAGTGCGGGCCTCTGTAGGTCCGTTCTCGTTCGTCGACTATGTTGAAGCGTGAACGATCGGCGGGCTGCGCCATTCAGCTTCTTTTATGGGAATGAAATCGGCCGGTCGCCTCATTGCGCTATCGTTACAGGTTTCCGTTTTAATCTTCAACGTTGGGCTCTCGCCGTTGTCGGCATCGGACACTGGCGATGGCGCGGCCGCCAGCGCTGCGCACCCTTTTTCTGCCGGCGATTTTGACTGGCGAGAGATGATTCCCGCTCTTGCTGCGGCCTCGCAATTGCCCGCGGACCAGGCGCTCAGGGAGCTGCTGGAAAACTCCAGCGTGCTGCGCACCTACGTCGTCAACCAGGTATGGTCCGAATGCAAATCCGATAAAAATCGTTGCGCCGCGATCGCTGACAGCGCCGCGCTGCAGCGAGAGGTGACCGGACGCATTGACGCCATCGTCGCGAACACAATGTTTACGCGAGACAAGATGGCGATTGTGGATTACACGCTCGCGAGCCAGCCGTTTCCTTTCTCGGAGATTGCCGCGTATAAGAGCCAGCGGCGCCAGGACGCCTATTTCACTCTTGCCCTCGCCGGCAAGAGTTATACCTCACTGCGGGTAAGAGCAAGATACGGAGCGCCGTTTGATGACGATATTTTTCAGTGGTATGGCGTTTACAAGTACCGGGTGGATAACGCCGGGTACCGCAGCGAAGCGGTGTTCGAGATCGATCCGACCAACGATGCAGTTCTAAAGATCGCAATCAGCCTGAAGCCAAGGAAAAATCGGGCGCGCGCGAAACCCGGAGGAGCCAACTGAGAAGCGGAATCTGAGAGTTACCCCGATTGGCATTTGTTCGTGATAACATCCGGCCAGTGGCTGCCGCAAACAACATTCCTCATCCAGGTTACGCGGATCGCCTGGTCTCGGCGGCGGCGGTGGAAGACGATTCCTCGTTCGAATTAAAGCTGCGTCCACAGCGGCTCGCCGAGTTCATCGGACAGGCAAAAGTTAAAGAGAACCTTGCGGTCGCCATCGAGGCAGCGCGTTCGCGCGGCGAGGCCATGGATCACGTTTTGCTATATGGTCCTCCGGGATTGGGGAAGACGACGCTTGCCAACATCATCGCCAACGAATTGGGAGTGCACTTCCAGCCAACCGCGGCGCCTTTGCTGCAGATCAAGGGCGATCTGACCGCGATCATCACCAACCTGCAGGAGAAGCAGGTGTTGTTCATCGACGAAATTCACCGCCTGCAGCCGGTGCTCGAAGAGCTTCTTTACTCGGCGCTGGAAGATTACAAACTCGACATTATCATCGGCCAAGGACCCTCGGCGCGCACTCATACTTTGGAAGTAAAGCCTTTTACGTTTGTGGGAGCGACCACCCGGGCGGGACTCATTTCTGCTCCGTTGAGAGCTCGCTTCGGCATTGTGCTTCGGCTTGAGTTTTATACGCCTGCGGATTTGCGAGTGATTGTCGAGCGGTCGGCGGAAATCGTTGGAGTGGAAATTGATGACGCAGGCGCGAACGAGATCGCCGGCCGGTCGCGGGGTACGCCGCGAATTGCCAATCGCCTGCTCCGGCGCGTGCGCGACTATGCCCAGGTGCGCGGCGCTGGGAAGATCGACTTGCCGACGGCACAAGCCGCGCTGCAAATGCTTGAGGTCGATCAATATGGCTTCGACGAGGTTGACCGGCGGTTATTGCTCACGATCATTGAGAAATATCAGGGCGGTCCGGTGGGAGTGAACACGCTGGCAGCGGTGCTCGCCGAGGAACCGGATGCGATTGAAGAAATTTACGAGCCATTTCTGATGCAAATTGGTTTCCTCAACCGAACTCCGCGCGGCCGCGTCGCCACCCAGCTAGCCTATGAGCACTTCGGCATCAGTCCCAATCGGCGACAAGCTTCGCTTTTTTAGCTCCGAGCCATAAACTTCCCCTACCCGCCTGGCGAGGCATTCAGCCAATCAGGAGGCGCTATTCCGCGATTCCGTACAAACGTTATTTTGTTGTTATGTTAGCCCGCGAATGGTGTATCTTGCTCAATTCCTTGTGGGGGGCGGGGAAACTGAGGGGTTAGTGCGCTTGGGTCGAGGCAGGCATCGCGTTCGCCACCACCGGACTGCGGCGATTACTTTGTCTGCGGCGGTACTTTTGGCAGCGGCCCCAGTCCTAGCAGCTTCTCCCCCAGTTGGAGCGCCCCAGAGCGCGACAGTAACCCCTCAAACCCCGAATTCAGCGCAACTCCTGCGGCCCCAAGCCACGGATCCAACAGTGAAACTGGCCGTAAAGCCGGCAGGCGGTTCTCTCTCACTCAGAATCCCTCGTTTAACGCGCGCTCCCGTGCTCGAGGATTTCCTGAGCATGCAACCGGCAAGCGAGAGTGCGCGACAGATGACCAAAGTCGAGGGCTTTGTCCAGCGAAATCCACACGATGGTGAAGCCGTTTCCGAGCCGACAGCGGCCTATCTTGGCTACGACCAAAAGAATTTATACGTCGTGTTTGTGTGCTTCGACGATCCAGGCCAGGTGCGCGCTCGCATGTCGCCGCGAGAGGACATTTTTGACGACGACGAAGTCGAGGTGATGCTGGATACCTTTCACGACCATCGCCGGGCTTACGCTTTCCAAACCACTCCGCTCGGCGTGCAATGGGATGCGATCTGGACCGAAGCCTCGCGGCAGGAAGTCAACGGGAATTTCGATACCTCGTTCGATACCGTGTGGGATTCGCGGGGCAAAGTCACCAGCCAGGGATTTGTAGTGTGGGTATCGATCCCGTTCAAGAGCCTGCGTTTTCCCAACACCAAAGATCAAGAGTGGGGAATCATTCTGTATCGCGGGATCGTCCGGAAGAACGAAGACGCATTCTGGCCGCAGGTTTCTTTCAAAGTTCAAGGCAGGCTGAATCAGGAAGCCACTCTCGACGGATTGGAAGGAATCTCCCCGGGCCGCGACATCGAGCTGATTCCGTACGGAATCTTGCAGGGCTTTCGGGCGCTCGATGAGCGCGATCCATATAACCCGTATTTTCAGAATGCCACGGTTAAGGGTCAGACGGGGATGGATGCCAAGTTCGTCATCAGCGACGATTTTGTGCTCGATCTGACTGCGAACCCTGATTTCAGCCAGGTGGAGTCGGAGGATCCGCAGATTACGGTGAATCAGCGTTTTGAAGTTTATTTTCCGGAAAAGCGTCCGTTTTTTCTGGAGAACGAAGATTATTTTCGCACGCCGATTGATTTGTTCTTTACCCGCAATATTCAGGATCCCTCGGCCGGAATTCGCTTAACCGGAAAGGGGGGGCCATATTCGTTGGGCCTTATCACCACTGATGATCGCGCTCCAGGCCTGGCCGTTCCGGATTTCTGCCCGGCAACGTCGCCGATCTGCTCGAGTGCATTGTCGGGAGATCGCTCGTATTTCACCGTGGCCCGCGTAAGCCGCGATATCTTCAAGCAATCAAGCGTGGGCGCGATTTTCAGCAATTGGCAGTGTCCCGCGACCGGCGAGTACAACCGCGTCGGCGGAGTCGATGGCAGGTTCAAACTCAACGCGAACTGGACGGCCGAAGGCCAGGCGGTCACGAGTTCAAGTAGTTTGCTGGGACTCAACGCGTCTCTTTCTCCCGGTGGAGACCTGGAGAACACCTGTGAATACAATCTTTTTCCGTTCAGCTCGGGAAACGTTGGAGATGGTTCTCACTATGCCGGTCCGGCCGACAAATTTGAGGTGCGCCGCAACGGCCTGCACTTCAGTTACTTCGGGACGTACCTGGACGTTAGCCCGGGCTTTGTGACCATGCCTGGATTCGTAAACCGCGCCGACATTCGTGGAACCTACAATACCGTGCTTTACCGGTTTCGGCCGAAGAACGGCTGGATCATGGCATGGGGCCCATCAATGATCCAGCGATACGTTTTCGATCACGAAGGGAACCGGCTGGATACCTACTACGATCCCTACCTCAAGATTGAAGGACGCGGGCAGACTACCCTTATTTTTTCACCATACGATGAATTGCGGGAAAGACTGCGGCCCCAGGATTTTGCCTTTATCGATTTGTCTGTGAATCGCAACTACGACTATCACGAACATTCAAGCAGCGCTTCCTTTTACACTGTGTATTTTCGCAAATTTACTCTTGGAGCGATCTATTCGTGGGGAGACGGAGCAAATTTTGTGCCCGCTCCGCATGACCTGCCGCAGGCGCTCTTATCTCGCGAAGATACGGCAAGGGCAATTTTGTCCTTCCGTCCGGTCAAGCAATTAAAAATCGAAAATGAATATCTCTATGAGCGGTTGCGGGCGACGACCAGCGAATATCTTTCCGCGGTGGCGCAGGCGCCGGGGCCCATCGGCAAAGGCATCTTCAATAACGATATTGTGCGTAGCAAGTGGAACTGGCAGTTTACGCCGCAGCTTTCTTTGCGCGTGATTTTGCAATACAACTCGCTGCTGGCGAATACGCCCGGGAACACGTTTTATCCCTATACCTACCTTCCAACGGAAAAAGAATTCAACGCTGATTTCCTCCTTACCTATCTCGTGCACCCGGGAACGGCGATTTACCTGGGCTATAACAGCGATCTGCAGAACCTGAACCGCAACCTCATGCTCGACCCTGCAGGCCTCGCGGGACTTTATACGGCGAATGGTTTTATGAACGACAGCCGGCAGGTTTTTCTGAAAGTGTCGTATATGTTCAGGCCGTGATTCTGCTTGGCTCTTGGTGCGCCGCCCGCCGTTGCTGAATCCTGCGCCAATCCAGTAGAATCTAAAGATTCGCACTGAGGTTTAAGCAGACATGAAAGCAGCCATTCACCCCTCTTATAACGAAGTCCGCGTGCACTGCGCGTGCGGCAATACTTTTATGACAAGGTCGACCCATAAGGGCGATATCGGCGTAGAAATCTGCTCCAATTGCCATCCCTATTTCACGGGTAAGCAGAAGCTGGTCGATACCGCCGGCCGCGTCGAGCGCTTCCGGCGCAAGTACGCCAAGGCGGGCGAAACGGCCAAAAAGTAGCGGCGCCCTCAGAAGCCGCAAACAAGGCTCGCCTCGCGAGAGCCGTTTTCTTGGCCGTCCAACTCAGGCGCGATGCCGCTCCGCAGCCGCCGAAGCTTCGGCGATCCACCCCCGAATCCGAATCTCACGAAGGCGATTCATTGCAAGGAAATTCGGATGTCCCGACCTTCGCGACATTCCGTTCCGCAA
>JASICF010000050.1 GCA_030044775.1 Candidatus Sulfotelmatobacter sp.
AGGCAGCTTATTTTTATCTAAGAAAACTCGGCTACATCATGGTTGCGCGCAACTTTCGCTCGCCGCGCTGCCGTGGAGAAATCGACCTAATCGGTTGGCAAGAGGATGTGCTGTGCTTCATCGAAGTGAAAACGCGCACCACGCGCGATGTGAAGCCCGGCGAAGCCGCCGTGGACGAGCATAAGCGCCGCCAGATCGCCGCCGTTGCGCGAGAGTACCTGCGCGGCTTTCCACCTTCGTGCCAGTGGCGATTCGATGTGGTCAGCGTATACTATGACCAGTCACAGGCCAGCCAGCCGCAGATCGAAGTGTTTCGCAATGCTTCCCTAAAGAGGTAAAATAGAAAATTCGTCTATTCTAATGATTGAGGTTCGGTGAATTGCCTGAGCTGAGAAAAGATCCGATTGTTGGCCGCTGGGTCATTATTTCTACCGACCGCGCCAAGCGCCCCACCGATTTCGCGCGTGAAAACGTCAAGTTGAAGGGCGGGTTTTGCCCTTTCTGTTACGGCAACGAAAGCAAGACCCCTCCTGAGATTCAGGCGTACCGCCCGGGTTCGAACGGCGGGCCGGCTTCGCAGCGCGACACTCCAGGGTGGACGGTGCGCGTGGTGCCGAATAAATTTCCAGCTCTAGGGATTGAAGGCAACCTGAATCGCCAGGCCGAAGGCATGTTCGACCGCATGAACGGCATCGGCGCCCATGAAGTCATCGTCGAGACTCCCGATCACAATGCGAGCCTGGCAACTTTGCCCCCCAAACGCATTGAAGATGTTCTCTGGACGTTTCGCGACCGCATCCTCGATCTGAAAAAAGACCGCCGATTCAAGTACATTTTGCTGTTCAAGAATCACGGCGAAGCGGCGGGAGCTTCGCTCGAGCACGCGCACTCTCAATTGATCGCTCTGCCGATTCTGCCGATCAACGTGACCCAGGAACTCGAAGGCGCGAAGCAATATTTCCTTTACAAAGAGCGCTGCGTTTTTTGCGACATTATTCGGCAGGAGACGGAGAGCGGAACGCGAGTGGTGGCCGAGAACGAAAACTTCCTCACGCTCGCGCCGTATGCGCCGCGATTTCCGTTCGAGACGTGGATTCTGCCCAAGTCTCACGAGAGCGCATTTGAGAATTCGTCGTCGCACATGTTCGAGAATTTAGCGAAGGCGCTGAAAACGCTGCTGATCAAGGCAGACCGGGTGCTGGACAATCCTCCATACAACCTGGTGGTGCATACGTCGCCGGCGCAGGACCCGAGCAACGATCACTACCATTGGCACATCGAATTCATGCCGAAGCTGACGAAGACGGCGGGATTCGAGTGGGGCACGGGGTTCTACATCAATCCCACCCCGCCGGAAGAAGCAGCAAAATTTCTGCGCGAGGCAAGCGTGGAAGAACCGGTTCCGGCCACGGTGGGATAGCAAAACGTAGTCCCCTCGGGGGCTGAAGCCCCCAAAGAATGGACAGGCCTTACCGCAGCGCTAAAGCGCTGCGCCACCCAAAATCGCCCGAATCTAATGTCTTGCTATTCTCAGAGCAGGGCTGACGGATGAAATCACTCGACGAGTACTTGCAGGACGCGGAAGTGGCGCATGGGCATCTTTGTGCGGGGCAGGTACTGGGCGTGCGATTGGCGATGCTCGGGCTCAAGAAGCTGGGCATCGACGATCCGCAGGGAAAAGACCGAAAACGGCTGGTGACGTTCGTTGAGATCGACCGCTGCGCGACCGATGCGGTTGCCGTGGTAACTGGCTGCCGGTTGGGAAAGCGGGCGCTGAAATTCCGCGATTGGGGAAAAGTTGCAGCTACGTTCGTCGATGTGAACTCGGGTAACGCAATCCGCATCGCGGCGAAAGAATCTTCGAAGCAACTGGCGCGCGAGAAGCATCCGGAAATTGAAGACAAAAATCAGCAGCAGATGCTGGCTTATCGCGAGATCGGCGATGAGGACTTGTTCAGTTTGCAGTGGGTGAAGGTTGATCTGCCGCCCGAGGAGTTTCCCGGATACAAGGGAGAAAGAATCGTTTGCGACGAGTGTGGTGAAGGGATCAACTTTCGGCGCGAAGTGCGTGTGAATGGACGGGTTTTGTGTCGCGCGTGCGCGGGGGAGCGGTACTACGAACCGATGTGAGCGCGTTGTTAGTGAGCGGATCGTTCGTAACCGCGCGCGACCCGCAGAATCGTGCTCTCGTCAAAATGCTTCCCTAGAATCTGCAGGCCAATCGGTAACTTTTCTTTCGTCTCACCGCAGGGAATCGAAATTCCGGGAATGCCTGCCAAATCGGCAGTTACCGTGTAAATATCCGCCAGATACATCGCCAGCGGGTCATCTGACTTTTCACCTAAACGAAATGCGGCTGTGGGGCTGGTTGGTGTAACGATGGCATCCACTCTCGTGAACGTGTCTTCGAAATCGCGTGCCAGAAGCGTGCGGACCTTCTGCGCTTTCAGATAATAAGCGTCGTAATACCCCGCGCTGAGCGCGTACGTGCCGAGCATAATGCGGCGCTTGACTTCGGCCCCGAAACTTTCATCGCGGCTGCGGCGGTACATTTCTGACAAGGATTTCACGCCGCGGGCGCGAAAGCTGTAACGTACGCCGTCATATCGGGCCAGGTTGGAAGATGCTTCGGCGGTCGCAATCACATAATAGGTTGGGATGGCGTAAGGCGTGTGGGGCAAGGAAACGGGAACAATCTCGCAGCCCTGGCCTTCGAGTTTGTCGATTGCCGATTCGACGGCATGGCGGACTTCATCGTCGAGGCCTTCGCCAAAATATTCTTTGGCGACGCCGAGTTTCAGTCCGCGAATAGGTTTTTCGAACTCGGCGACATAATCGGGAACGGGGACTTCGGCGGAGGTTGAATCCATTGGGTCGCGCCCGGCAATAGTTCGCAGAATGGTGGCGGCGTCTTTCACGTTCTTTGTCAGCGGGCCGATGTGATCGAGGGATGAGGCAAAAGCGATCAGGCCGTAGCGCGAAACACGGCCATAGGTGGGCATGAGGCCGACAACGCCGCAGAAAGATGCGGGCTGCCGAATCGATCCGCCGGTGTCAGAACCGAGGGCCGCGATTGCCATATCAGCAGCGACGGCGGCAGCCGAGCCGCCGGAAGAACCTCCGGGAACGCGAGACAGATCGCGCGGATTGCGTACGGCATGAAACGCGGAATTCTCGTTCGATGATCCCATGGCGAATTCATCGCAATTCGTCTTGCCCAGAATCACTGCGCCTGCGGCCTCCATGCGGGCGACTGCGGTGCAATCGTAGGGAGAAATATATTTCTCAAGACTCTTGGATCCGGCGGTCGTGCGAATGCCGCGAGTCGACATCACATCTTTGATTGCGACCGGAACGCCGGCGAGGGGCGGCAATGGCTTGCCTTCGGCGGAGAGGCGATCGATGCGATCGGCTTGCTCGAGAGCGCGCTCTTTGCAAAGCGTGAGAAATGCGCCGACCTCTCCATCTTTTTCTGCAATCTTCGCGTAGTGCTCTTCGGCGAGCGCAAGCGCCGTGATCTTTCGCTCTTGAATGGCGGAGCGGGCTGCGTCGATGGTGAGAGAAGCGAGGTTCATTGTTATCGAGGTGGACAGTGTTTAGTGGTCAGCGGTTAGTAAAATATTAATCGGTGTCCTGAAGCCTCAGGGCTGTGTCCTAAAAGACGAAGCACTGACCACTTGTCACTGATCACTATCTTTATCTTTCGATTACCTTGGGTACGCGAAAGAACGTGCCGTCGGCATCGGGAGCATTCTGCAGCGCGACTTCCTGCGGCAAGGATTTGCGCAAGCCTTCGACAATGTCATCGCGGGTTGCATAGGAAAATCTCTCGGAGCCCTGCTTCCCTTGGTCGATGCCATAGCGATCAGAGACCTGTGCCATGGGCTCGACATTTGAAGTGTCGAGCTGGTTGAGCTTATCGATGTAACCGAGAATCGAATTGAGATCGCGAACCATGGCGGTACGCTCGCCGGCGCTAAGTTCCAGGTTCGCTAGATCGGCAACGTAAGCTACGTCTTTGTCGGTAACTTTCATGGGCAGAAGTTTCCAGTCAGAGAATCAATCGGCTATCACTTTCGAAGCAACGGCTGCATTAAGGCTGTCGAATCACGAATTCGATCCGGTCAATTTTCGTTCCTGCATATCGATTCAGAGCCGCGAGGTAGCGGGGAGCGAGATTCTGGAGCTCGCGCTTCCAGCCCGCGTCGGGCACGTCGACGCTCAATATCCCATCGCAAAATTTGAAAGCGCGCGTACGCTCGGCTACGAGGGAGCCACATGCCAAGGGCCACGCCATCAAGGGAGCTTCGTCGCGCGGAGCGCGGTGTACTGCGTCGGCTACAAGTTTCTCCAATGCTGCGCCTGCAGGCTGCAACGTCGATTCTCCTG
>JASICF010000438.1 GCA_030044775.1 Candidatus Sulfotelmatobacter sp.
GGCGCCGATTTCGTCAGCGTCCACGTCCCACTCATTCGTCCCGGAGAAAGCCCGACACCGACCTATCATCTTTTCAACGAGCAAACTCTGCGCCTCATGAAGCCGACCGCCTTCCTCGTCAACGATTCCCGTGGCCCCGTGGTTGACGAATTAGCCGTTGTCAAAGCTCTCCGCGAAAACTGGATCGCGGGCGCCGCTCTCGATGTCTTCGCTAAAGAGCCGCTTCCAGCGGATTCTCCTCTGCGCGATCCCGCCATCGCCGACCGCTGCCGGCTCTACCCCCACTTTGCCAGCGCTGCCCGCGACACGCGGCTTTCCACAGACCCCAATAAAGGGATGGCCGGCCGCTGCGTGCAGGGATTGATCGACGTTCTCGAAAAGAACTATGGCGGCGATTACACAAAGATGCCGTATCTGGTAAACAAAGAGGCTTTCGCAAAGTTGTAGGAAAACGGTGGGATCACTTTGATCTGGGTTACAAAGGAATGCTGCAGTCATCATGCGCTCATTCTGCATACAATTTTTGGCTCCCCTTAAGTCATTCCCGATAGAATGAAAGGTGGGTTCGCGTTCG
The DNA here is from genome assembly GCA_030044775.1 of Candidatus Sulfotelmatobacter sp. Taxonomy (GTDB): domain Bacteria; phylum Acidobacteriota; class Terriglobia; order Terriglobales; family Acidobacteriaceae; genus Sulfotelmatobacter. The sequence goes on from JASICF010000438.1 coordinate 575, forward strand.
GAGATTCCAACCAGAACCATGCAAATGCGAAAATTTCGGGTATTCGTGCGATTTGTTTTTGTGCTGCTCTTGTCCGCTCTCGCTTTCGGCGAGCCGCCAAACTCTGAGAATCCGCTCAGCCTGATTCCTGCGCCCAAGGAAATCCGCCTTCAGACCGGAAGTTTTCGCGTCAAGCCGACGACCAGAATTCTCGTCGAGTTTGGCCATCAGTCCGAAGACCGCATCGCCGCCGAAACGCTGGCCGAAGAAATTCACGACCAGGCTGGATTCACCATAGAAATTGTCGGCGAAAAGCCCGACACGCGCCGCGAAAAGAGGGAAGACCACAGCAACATCGTTCTCGCCCGCCTGCAGGATCGGAAGGTGCGCGACTTCCTCGCTAAAAAAGGTCTCACTGCCGATTCTATCGGCGATCAGGGATATCTTCTGTTCTCCGACCGGTCGCATCTGATTGTCGCCGCCAATACCGGCCAGGGACTTTTCTATGGAGTGCAAACTCTCCGCCAGCTTCTTCGCCCCGAAGGCGGCACTCTCGTCTGCCCCGCCGTTTCCATACGCGACTGGCCCAGCATGGAGTGGCGCGGCGTGCAGGATGACATCAGCCGCGGCCCCATTCCAACCGAGGATTACATGAAGAGCCAGATTCGTACTCTGGCCGCGTTCAAAATCAATTTTTTTGCGCTCTACATGGAGCACGTCTTCGACTTTGCCAGCCAGCCTCTTATCGCTCCCAAAGAAGCCGCGCTCACTCCCAAGGAAATCAACTCGCTCATCGACTACGCGAAAGCCCTCTATGTCACCATTCTCCCCGAGCAGCAAACCTTCGGCCACCTGCACCACATGTTGAAGTACGACGTGTATGACGATGTTGCTGAACGTCCGCACGGCCACGTACTGACGCCCACGAAAGACCGCTCGTACGACATCATCACAGCCATGTACGCGGATCTCGTTCCGCTTTTTCCCGGACCATATCTTCACATCGGCGGCGATGAAACCTTCGAACTCGGCCAGGGACAAACCTCCGCCCTCGCCGCTCAGGAAGGACTTGGCCGCGTTTACCTCGATCACATCGAGAGAGTCAGTTCAATTCTTGCGCCCTACCATAAGCAGCTCATGTTCTGGGGCGATATCGCCATCAAATATCCTCAGTTGCTCGGCATCCTTCCGAAAGACATGATTGCAGTTCCCTGGGATTACGATCCGAAACCAAGCTACGCGAGCATCGTCAAGCCCTATCGCGATGCGGGTCTGCGTGTGGTGGTCGCTCCCGGGGCGAACAACTGGAACCAGCTCTGGCCCAATCTCGACGATGGCTACGTCAACATTCGCAATTTCGTCCGCGACGGCCAATCGCTGGGCGCGATGGGCATGTTAGACACCACCTGGAACGACGATGGGGAATCCCTGTACGCCATGGCTTGGCCCACGCTGGTTTTTGGAGCCGCTGCCGCCTGGCAGTCTGGCGAATCCAACATCGAAGACTTCAAAAATTCCTACGACTGGGCTTTCTACCGCAACTCCGGCGGCAACACCTTCCGCGATATTCTTAGCGACCTCGATCAAGGCCATGAAGCGCTGGCAAAGATCAAAGTCGACACCGAAACCGACGACCTCTTCTGGATCGATCCCTTCACTCCCGCCGGCGCAGCCACTATGCAAAAGCTGGCGCCTGCGGCCATCGAAATGCGCCTTGGCGCCGAGCACGCGCTGGAATCGCTCTATCGCAATCATTCTCAGGCCCGCGCCCACGATTCCACGCTCGACGACATGATCGTCGCCGCCTGGCGCTGGGACGCGCTGGGCATGAAGATCGAGTTCACGCAGGAGATCAACAAATTTTATTGGGACGCTTTCCAGAACCAGACGGACGCCAGCCGTGTCGGCAACGATCTCGAGGAAATTACCTCGATCAACGCGCGCCTGGAAGACCTGCGCGATTCCACCACCCGTCTCGGCGGCATGTATCGCCAGGCCTGGCTCCGCGAATACCAGCCGTATTGGCTGGGGAATGTCGAAGTCCGCTACGACATGCTCGCGCAGGAATTTCAGCAGAAGATCGTCGCCGTGCGCCAGGCCCGCCGCCAATACGAAGCGACCAAGTCCCTGACGCAACCGCAAGACCTGGGATTCTACCTGCAGCCTTAAATTCCCGTTGTCACGGACGGAAACTGAGCGCTCAGTGAGACGCTGCCAGATGGCGTCATCCCGAGCGGAGCCGTTTTCTCCTGGCGAAGCGAGGGAGCTCGACAGAAGCATCCTCATAGAAAACGCAATTACATGCAACGCTTCATCCTCACCGGTGCTCCCGGCTCCGGCAAAACAGCGATAATCCGCCAGCTTGAAATCGACGGTTTCAACGTCGTCGAAGAAGCCGCAACTGACGTGATCGCCCTGCAACAGGTGCAAGGAATAGCCGAACCGTGGACGAATCCTTCCTTCATTGACGCGGTAGCCCGTCTGCAAGGCCATCGTGAGAATCAATTTTCAACCGCACCCAGCGGCATCCAATTTCACGATCGTTCAATTATCTGCACCGCTGCGCTCGCGATTTACCTGGGACACCCGTTCTCCGAGTTTCTCTTGTCAGAACTCGCCCGGGTGCGCCGGGATGCAATTTTCCAGAAACAGGTCTTTTTCGTTCAGAATCTAGGCTTTATCACTCCGACGGAGGCGCGTCGCATCAGCTTCGAAGAAACTTTGCGGTTTGAGGAAGTCCATGCAAGGACCTACTGCGACTTCGGATATGAGAGTGTTCAGATTGCTCGCGGCACTCTATCCGACCGCGTTTCAGCCATCAAGAATGCACTCGCACATTTCGCAACAGGGTTCTAAGGGTTATTGAAGGTCGATCCTGTGGCTCAACTTGATACATTAACGAGTGATAGGTAAAGATTCCTCGCTTAAACGAAACACGATCAGACACGGCAATGTTTTCCAACCGCTCTAACTGGAAGCTGACGCGCAACCGACTTACCGAAGCGCTTGAAGAAGCGAAGGCCCGTGGTGCCGGCATTCTTGATCTAACGCTCTCCAATCCCACGCGCGCCGGACTGCGTTACTGCGAGCATGAAATCCTTTCTTCCCTTGCCTTGCCCAATTCTCTCGATTACGATCCGCAGCCAAAAGGCTTGCCGGTCGCCCGCGCCGCCGCCGCCGCGTACTATCAGGATCAACACGCAATCGGCGTCGATCCCGAGCGCCTCATCCTCACCACCAGCACCAGCGAAGGATATTCTTTCATTTTCCGGCTGCTCTGCAACGCGGGCGACGAAATCCTCGTTCCCAAGCCCAGCTATCCGTTGTTTGAGTTTCTCGCCGATCTGAGCGATGTAAAACTCGTTCCTTACCCGCTCCTCTACGATCACGGCTGGCAAATCGATTTTCCCTCACTTCGCAAAGCAGTTACGGCACGCACTCGCGCTGTCGTCGTGGTTCACCCGAACAATCCCACCGGGTCGTTTGTGCAGGCTGATGAGCGGGATCAGCTCAATCGCACGTGTCATGAGCGCTCGCTGGCCATCATCGCTGACGAAGTGTTTCTCGACTACGCCCACGACCGTCGTCCGCGCGCAAGTTTTTCCGCCAATCAGGAGGTCCTCACCTTCACGCTGAGCGGTGTCTCCAAAATCGCTGCGCTGCCGCAGATGAAAGTGGCCTGGATCGTTACCAGTGGTCCTTCCGCGCAAGTCGAAGCTGCGCTCTCGCGCCTCGAGGTCATCGCCGACACATATCTTTCGATGAGCGCTCCTATCCAGTGGGCGACGCCAACCATGCTCGAGCAGCGAAAGGAAGTCCAGCGGCAGTTGCTTGATCGCGTTCTCGCTAATCTTTCCGAACTCGATCGCCGGCTCGCAGCACAGAAAACTTGTGAGCGCCTCATTGTGGATGGCGGATGGTATGCCATTCTCCGCATCCCCGTAACGCGGACCGACGAAGAATTAGCGGTCGATCTTGTGCTCGCGGAACACGTCCTAGTCCATCCTGGACATTTCTACGATTTTCCGAGCGATGGTTACATCGTGCTGAGCTTGATCGCGCAGCCGAACGAGTTTGCCGAAGGAATGCGCAGGGTGCTCGAGCATCTGGACAAGTAGTCCGGTTGCATTATCTTCGTTTTTCCTGATGTCATTCCGACACGCGAGCGCAGCGAGCAAGGAGGAACCTGCTTTTGGCCGCAAGGCTCTCGCAGCGGGGAAAAGCCGCCTACCTCTTCACTAAAAAGGGATTGCTTTCTCGTTCCTCGCCAATCGTTGTCAGCGGCCCATGTCCCGGAACGACAATTGTCTCGTCCGGCAAAGAAAGCACCGTCCCGTGAAGCGACTCCATAATCTTTTCCATCGATCCGCCGGGCAAATCTGTTCGACCAATGGAACCGGCAAACAGTGTGTCTCCGGCGATCAGTTTCTTCTCGGTGGCGAAGTAGAGGCAGATGCTGCCCTCGGTGTGTCCTGGCGTATGAAAGATGCTGGCCTCATGTGCTCCTGCCTTCGCTTTATCGCCGCTCGATACCGCTTGGTCGATCTTCACCTCACCCGGCGGAGCCACGCCGATCCATTCCGCCTGCGCGTCAAGTATCTTCAAAAGCGCGTAATCATTCTGATTGAGGAGAATCGGAGCTCCCGTTGCGGCCCGTAGCTTCATCGCGCCGCCCACATGATCGATGTGCGCATGCGTAATCACAATCTGCTTTACCTGCAGATTGTGTTTTCGGACGATCGCCAGCACATCCTCGATATCATCACCCGGATCGATCACCATGGCTTCGCGCGTCGTCTCGTCACCGATAATCGAGCAATTGCACTGCAACGGCCCCACGGCAAGAATCTCGTGAATCATAAGGCTATTGTAGAGGAAAGGTCATTCTCTGCAGGGGATCACAAAGCGCGCAGCACACACTGTTGTTAACTATGTGTTCCAGCGTGTTTTGTGGTAAACCGTTTCAAAGTCAAGAATCGAAAAATTCCACACAACTGCACTTGCCCTAAACCCCAACTGGCGAGACAATACGCCATCGTGCGGGGGTTCAGCTGTGGCAGCCAAATACCGTCAGCATGGATATCAGGACCGCGATCGCGATAGCCACGAACGCGGTAGTGACGACCGGCCGCGCAGAGAATCCGGGGGTAGCCCAAAAGAGAAATCCGGCGCTAAAACCTCCACGCCGATCGCCAGGCGGGATTACAGCATGGGTCCGCGTCCGGTGAATATGCCGGGCACGCGCGAAGTGTCTCGCTGCGCGCAGTGCGGCGCCGTGCTGGACCAAATCCCGCCCACCGGCCTTTGTCCCAAGTGCGGATTCGAACTGCACTCCTGCAAGCAGTGTATGTACTTCGATCCGGGCAAGCGGTTCGAGTGCATGCAGCCCGTTCCGGAGCGCATCGTAAAGAAAGATACGCGCAACCAATGCACTTTCTACGAGATTCGCGTCACCCGCGAAAAAGAAACGTCTACTCCGGTAACGCAACGTCCCACCGATGCCCGCCAGGCATTCGAGAATTTGTTCAAAAAGTAGGTGCAATAATTAGGATGCTGCTCGTCTGAGAATTTGAATTCCTTTCCGAGACACGAAGGCCTCACGCGAAAGTTTCGCCGATCCTTGCTCGACTGGTACTACGTTCACCGGCGCGATTTGCCGTGGCGCGCCAACCGCGACCCCTATCGCGTCTGGATCTCCGAAATCATGCTGCAGCAGACGCGCGTAGCCGCCGTGATCGGGCACTATCATGAGTTCCTGCGCCGCTTTCCCACGGTTAAGAAACTCGCAAAAGCGCGAGAAAGCAGCGTGCTCGCTGCCTGGAGCGGTCTGGGCTACTACCGGCGCGCACACATGCTGCACGCCGCCGCCAGAATGATCGTCCGGCAACGTGGCGGAGTTTTTCCAGATCGTGCCGAGCAATGGCTCGATCTGCCAGGCATTGGCCGCTATACTGCCGCGGCCATTGCCAGCATCGCCTTCGATGAACCGGTAGCTGTGGTCGATGGCAACGTTGAGCGCGTGTTGCAGCGTGTTTCCGGAAAGGCACTAACGCGAGAGCGATTCTGGAACACTGCTCAGTATCTGCTGGATGTGGAGCACCCCGGCAATTTCAACCAGGCCATGATGGAACTAGGTGCGACTGTGTGCACGCCTCGGGCGCCTGCGTGCCTGACCTGCCCTATCGTCGATTTGTGCGCTACTCGCGGCGAAACTGCGACGACGAAATCGATACCGCAGAAGAAGCGCGAGATTCACTACTCACTGGTTTGCCGGGGTGATCGTCATCACGGCGGAGAGGTTTCCCTCGTGCGGCGCCCGCTCGATGCATCGCTCATGGCGGGGATGTGGGAGCTGCCGGAAATTGAACCTCCCAACGGTGATGGAAAACTGGCGTTCACTGTTCGCCATTCGATTACCGTCACGGATTACACCGTGCGAGTTTGGAGCGGGGGCACAGCGCGATCTCTGAACTGTAGGTGGTTCGGGACGAGCAAGCTGAAGGAGATTGCGCTTACCGGTCTCACACGAAAGATTTTGCGGAAGGCGGAAATTCTATGAAGAGAACGGCGGCTGTACTCCTTTTGATCGCTGTTCTGTTGCTCCCGTTCGGCTTAGCTCAGACTGGGAACGATCAAGCAATCCCAAACGCAGTTGTCGATCACCTTTACCCGCCGGTCTATCCACCTTTGGCACGGCAGGCGCGCATCGCCGGCGATGTCGTACTCGAAATCCGGGTTCGACGGCACGGCACCCTTGCCTCGGCAAAGGTGATCAGCGGCCACCCCATGTTGGTGCGGGCGGCTGTCGACAGCGCGACACGATCGACTTTCGTGTGCCAAGACTGCAAAGAAGACACAACTCTATACTCATTGAGCTATACGTTCGGCATCCGAGTTGACCCGGACGTAAGGTGTATTGATGGTGGCTCTTATGTTCGTGCTCGAAAATGCCTTTATCTATGGAAGTGCGCGTGGCAAGACGCACCTTCCAGCGCGGGAGGAATCGGCGAAGCGCCAGGTCGTGTCATGATTCTCGCTCTACCGGCGTGCGTCGAACCGTAGGCTTCGCTCCAGGTTCTCCGTCGGTTCATCTAAAATAGAGATGTCAGAACAGACAATCAGATGCGTTGGCGCAATATCTTCGCCGCAAGGTTCGGAGGAAGAAACATGGCAGCTCTCACAACTGGCACCAAAGCTCCGGAATTTGAACTGAAAACTTTGGATGGCAAGCGATTTACGCTGCGCGACGAACTGGCCGGTCGGGCAGTAGTGCTGGCTTTCTTCAAAGTGTCTTGCCCAACTTGCCAATATACTTTCCCCTTTCTTGAACGCATCCACAAAGCTTACGGCGACAAAAATGTAAAGCTGCTCGGCGTTTCTCAGAACGACGCGAAGGAGACAGCAGCCTTTGCCCGGCAATTCGGCGTGACTTTTCCCATCCTGCTCGACGAGACGGAGAAATATCCGGTTTCCAACGCTTATGGACTAACCAATGTCCCGACCATCTTCTGGATCGCGCAGAATGGCGAAATTGAGCTTTCCAGCGTGGGCTGGATGAAAAAGGATTTCGAAGCGATTGCAGGCAAAATGGCCGAGGCGGAAAAAATCGCTCCAGTCCTAATGTTCAAGCCAGGAGAGGATATCCGTGATTTTCGCGCAGGTTGAGGGTCAAAGAATTGATCCCGCGGTTCGCGGGAACGCGACAAAGCCAAAATCCGCTGATTGAATCGGCTACAACATCGCCGTCAAACCAAGGTTCAGGGTCACTTGGTCTGTTTGTAAGCGCTCCAATTTCACTACCGTACCGCGCCGTATACGTTCGTCATATAACCCAATACGCTTGTTTCCATTACAATCCTCTAAGTCAAAATCCTTATCCTAAGAATTTCGGAAGCCGATAAGCGGCTGCGCGGGAGAAGACTGATCTATGCGACCCTTCGTAAAAGGTGTCTTGATCGCTGGCCTGATTGTCATTTTCGGTGCGATTGCATGGCCTGCGGGATCGGCTAGTCCAACTCCGGCAGCTATTCCGACTCCTTCGAAACACGATGCAGTTTCCGTTCATTTGCCTTCTGCTGCTTTTGCTGCGCTGGAAACCATCGACCCCGAACACATTCGCTGGCACGTGCGATTTCTCTCTCATGATTTGCTGGAAGGCCGCGGCACTGGCCAGCGCGGCGGAGAGATTGCCGCGCAATACATTGCCACGCAGTTCGCCGAGTATGGATTGAAGCCCGCGGGAGACAACGGCACATATTTCCAGAAAGTTCCGCTAGTTGGAATCACGACCTCGCCGGAAACTCGGTTTACTCTTATTCCGAAGCAGGGAGCGGCCATGAACCTTAAGCCGCTCGATGAGTACGTCGCATACGATCAGACCCAGCAGCCGAAGTCTGACGTCGATGCCGATATTGTTTATGTCGGCTATGGAATCGAAGCTCCCGAATATCACTGGGATGACTACAAAGGCGTGGATGTTCGCGGCAAAGTTCTGCTTATGCTGGTGAATGAGCCGCCCTCCGACGATCCTAATTTCTTCAAAGGGAAGGCTCTCACCTATTACGGCCGCTGGACTTACAAATATGAAGAAGCGGCGCGCAAAGGCGCAGTTGGTGCCATTCTTATCCACCGGGAAGATATGGCGAGTTACCCCTGGGAAGTGGTGCGCAACTCGAATTCCGGCGAAAAATCGTATCTGAAATTGGAGGGCCCGGCGCTGAAAGTTGCATCATGGGTGCAACTCGATGTGGCGAAGAGGCTGGTTGCGGCTTCCGGCCTGGATCTCAACAAGCTGATCTCCGATGCTGCCACCCGTGGTTTTCATCCGGTCAACCTTGGCGCCGTGTTGAAGGCGCACATGGTGAGCAATGTACGGGATTTCAAATCAGAGAACGTTGTCGCCATGCTCACCGGGTCCAGCCGCAAAACGAAAGACGAAGCGGTCATGTTTACGGCTCACTACGATCACCTCGGTATGCGTCCGGATATGCCGGGAGACAATATTTATAACGGTGCTGTCGATAATGCCACCGGATGCGGCATCTTGCTCGAAATTGCCCGCGCGTTCAGCGTAGCCAGGGATCGTCCGCCCCGCTCGATCATTTTTGCTTCGGTTACAGCCGAAGAACAAGGGTTGTTAGGGTCCGAGTATCTGGGTAAGCATCCGCCCATTTCCGCAGCGAAAATCACGCTCGATTTGAACTTCGACGCCGTGCAACCGGTTGGCGAGCCGCAAGAAGTGGAAGTCTCTGGCGCGGAGCGGACCACGTTCTATCCTTGGGTGCAGGCCACCGCCAAAGAGTTTCGGTTAGCCATTCGTCCAGATGCAAACCCAGGAGCGGGGTACTATTACCGCTCTGACCATTTCAGCATGGCACGCGTCGGGATTCCTGCCTTTTCTATCAATGAAGGGATGAAGTTCAAAGGTCATGATGCAAGTTGGGGAGTCGCGCAAAACGAGGACTATGTTAAGAACCACTATCACCAGCCGAGCGACGAATACCATCCCGAAATGAATTTCATCGGCGATGCGGCGATGGCGCGCTTTGGATTCGCCCTGGGTTGGGAAGCCGCCGGATTAACGCGGCTGGTCGGCTGGCAAAAAGGCGACGAGTTTGAAGCGGCCCGGACGAACAGTCAGTAATACGTTCCGGCATCATCGCGCGAACGAAGACTCGAAATGAAGCAATTCGCAATACTGGCGACCATGTTTGCTGCTCTGACCGTCACTGCCCAGCAGTCGCCGGTTAATTCTCCTCTGCTCGATCATCTTGCCGGAAGGTGGCAGATGCAGGGCACAGTGGGCAAGCAAGCGGTGACGCATGACCTGGATGCCGCGTGGGTCCTTCAGCACCATTATCTGCGTTTTCACGAAGTCTCACGGGAGAAGAATGACAAAGGCGAACCGCAATACGAAGCAATGGTTTTCATCGGTTGGAATGAAAAAACCAAGCAGTACGCCTGCGTGTGGCTCGATGTCTACGGCGGATTGACTTCAGAATCCATCGGGCTCGTCACGCCCAAAGAGAATGAGATGGCTTTTGTGTTCGCGGACGAGCACGGCGCGATCACGTTCACAAACACCTTCACGTATGACTCGAAAACCAATACCTGGGACAATCGGCTCGACAATGTCGTCAAAGGCTCAGCCAAGCCATTCGCGCGATTCAACCTGACGAAGCAATGAGCTGGAACGCTAAGTGAACGACCCTTTCGATTGGCAAACCTCACAGTGGCAGAATCGCCGCGCCTCCGTAACCGAGGTAACTTTAGGCCTTTCCCCTACGCATGCTAGCCTCGATATGCGCTGGCTTATCAGCGATTTCGGACGATCTACAAGCCATCACGATGCCAAGACTCCCCATTTTCCGCCTGGGCAAGCAACCGGAAAAACTGCCGCCTCCGGAACTGCTCGGTGCTGCGCCGTCGATCACACTGGAAGGATTATCGGTCGGCGTCGACAATCTGCGGCACGATGTCAGCCTCAGCCCGCGTTTTGTGGACGCGGCTCGCGCGCAAGTCATGCACCTGATCGTCCGTTACGGCGAGCTGGAGGGGCTGCTCGCAGCCGAGTCTAAGCCGCAAAACATGGCGCCGGAGTGGTTACGAGCCGCCGCTGCTCCGAAGACCGATCGAACAACCGCCGACAAAAGCGACTGGAAGCCTCTGCTGACCGAACTGCATCTGGCCGCATTGAATCGCGCCAAAAAGGAAGAGAATATTTCCCTCGATCTGCTGGCGCGGCTTGCGATTACCAAATTCCTGAGACTCGAGATGCAAGTGCAATTCGCACAGGTGCTCGAGCGTTGCCGGGTACTGCTCAAAAACTACGAAGGCATTCGCCACGGCAAGGCGGTCGAGTACCGCGAACGCGTTGCGGCTTTCCAGGTGCGAAAGAAGATCATCCTGCGCAAAACTGGCCAGGATCTTTTCGAAACCATCCGCGAAATTGAAAAAGAAACCCTGGCTCGCACCCGCCGCTCATTCTTTGGAGGATCTGGAGTCAGCGAAGCCGGAACCGGCGACACCGCAGCAAATGCCGATAGCGCCGCGTTAGGCAGCTACGGCCTGTTTGTGAATCGTCTGGCATTTTCCGAGGATGGCCGCGACGATTATCTCTGTGCCGAGCACTACGTCATGCTCGGCAACTGGGAGCGCGACCCCGACCGTTATCCGCGCCTGCAGGATATCGTATGGAATTTTATACGGTCGCTTTACGGCGACGAAACCAAAAGTGAGACCATCGACTCCTGGCTGTGCGTGCCAGAAAACGCTCGCACACTGGTCGGCACGGGCACGCCCGACGAATCTACGCCCGAGGGGTTGGCGCAGGAAGAGCGGCTGGCAAAGTGGGTACGCCTGCTCGAAGATGAACAGGTGATTGAGTGCGTGATCGCTTCCTACCATACCGTGCCGCTGCTCAGTGAGTATGCGCCGCGCATCAATCCACAGCAGCTAAAGAATGCGCTTATTTCGCGGCCGGAGTGCGACCGGGTCGAGCGCCTCATTCAGGAGCATGGCAAGCTCTCGCCCAACAGCCTTTACTCGGCGGTGGCCAAGGTTGCCGGCTGCCGTGGCGCCGAGCGCGCAAAAATCGCTTCTCGTTTTCTGCAGGATTTTTCTCTCTACCATCGCGACCTGCGGCGGCTCGAAACCCTCATCTCCGCGCTCGATTCCGTGAACGTCGTGACCACCGAGAAAGTGCGGGAACTTTCCCGCGTCAATGGAACACTCTACGAATTTCTGTTACCCGACGAGCAGCAACAGCAGCCTGAACGGGATCGCGTGCTGCGGCATGTTGTCATCAAAGCCGACGTGCGCGACTCAACTCGGCTCACGCGAACTTTAACGGAGAAGGGCCTCAACCCTGCTTCCTATTTCAGCCTGAATTTCTACGACCCGGTGAACAAACTGCTCGGCAAATATGACGCACAGAAAGTCTTTCTGGAGGGCGATGCCATCATCCTTGCCATCGTCGAGCGGTCAGGCGAGCCCGAACTCGCAGTCAGCCGCGCCTGCGTGTTGGCGCGAGAGATGATCGAAATCGTGCGCGGCTACAACGAATTGATGCGACGCTCGCAAATGCCGGAGCTCGAATTGGGCGTGGGAATCACGCTGCAGGAATCGGCGCCGCTGTATCTCATGGATGGCGAACGCCAGATCATGATTTCCGAAGCGCTGAATGAAAGCGACCGGCTTTCTTCCTGCAACAAGCGCGCGCGCAAAGTGATGGAGCCACAAGCCGGCCCATTTCATGTGTATGCGTTTCAATCGAGTGACGCTGGCGAGTCCTTGAATCCGGAAGACTCCGTGATCAGCTATAACCTTGGCGGCATCCGCATAAATGAAGCCGCTTTCCGAAAACTGGAGCAGGAAATCTCGCTGGTGCCACTCGCGGTGAAGCTGCCGCCGTCGGTATCGGCCGAGAAGGGTGAGTACAAGCTTTCCAGCGGCACCGTGCCAGTGGATCGCGATATCTTCCGCAAGATCGTGGTGCGCGAAAGCCGTATGCCGCGGATCAACCCCGAGGATTTTTCGGTTCTCGGGTGGACCGATCGCACCTACTACGAAATCTGCACGGACCCTGGAGTGTATGCTGCCCTGGAGAAGAAGAAAGCTGCCGCGCGCTAGCGGGCTGCAGCAACCTGAGAGGCCGGGCCGCGCTTCGGCTCATCCTTCGATCCATCGCAGCGGCCCTGGATCGCTGATGCTTCAGAGTTATTTTTCAGAATCCTGAGCTCGTCTTCGCCGGTCGAAAAGGAATCCAGAAGGTGGCTTCGACATCCACCGGCGAGCCGTCCTTTGTTGCCGGCTCGAATTGCCATTTGGAGATCGCCTGACTCGCATAGGAATCGAGGCGCCCATCAACGCTGCGCAGCACTCGAATATTGCCAACCGTACCGTCTTTGCGAATCACAGCATAGAGAATCACCGTTCCGCTTACATTCTGGCGCATGAGTTCGAGAGGATAAGCGGGATCGACTTTGCGGGTCGGCGAAGGAGCCGAGAGATCTTCGTTCGATGACGCGGCCGCGTAAGCAGAAGCGTCTGCCCGGCTATTGGAACGGATCGAATCGGAACCGTGCAATGCCGCGAAGCGAATGATCCAGCTTCCGCCTGCGGAGTTCAGGTTCGGCATGTTGAGGGTGAGCGAATAAGACTTGCGGTCGCCGAACACGGCGCGCTCCTCCTCGGAGAGCTTGACTACGCTCTCGGCATGCAATGGCCGTGCCGGCATGCGAGGTGAGCGAAGGTCGGCGATCAGATTGGGATTAACTGCATATGTGTTCGCGGTTGCTGCCGGGTGATCGCCGGAAACTGTCGTCGACGGATTCGTAGCTTTGCCTACATAAAGGCCTGAGGGCAGATTGCTCGCCTGACTGGCCGCCCTGCCGGAGTCTCGACTACCTTTGGCTCCGCTCGTTCCGCCAACGACGCCCGTACCTCCATGATGGCCGGCGGAAGTTGTAGCGAAATCGCCGCGGCGATTGCCGGCAACCGGTTCGGCAGGAGCCGTTACTGAAGGACGCAAGCTCAGCGCAATCATGTTTGCTCCGGCTCGCGTGTTCGCCCCAAAACTTGCGGAGGGTGGCGGCGCGATGACTCGTGCCGATTGTC
>JASICF010000439.1 GCA_030044775.1 Candidatus Sulfotelmatobacter sp.
CTATCACGCGTACCTTTTGGTCCGCTCCCGGCGCCTCTTTTGGTTTTTCCCGAGTTGTTCCACCACAGCAAAATCAGTATCTGGGCTGCGATGCCCGCGGAGGTGTCGAGAACAACGTCCTGCCATCTGCCGGTTCGGGAAGGAATGAAGCTCTGGTGCCACTCGTCGAGACTGGCAACGATGGCCGTGCCAAGCACTGCGATCGCCGACCAACGAAAGGTCCAGCCCACATTTCTCACCGATGGCAAAGTTGCCCGCCACGCGCGGAAGAGCAGAATGCTGAGAATCGCATAGCCAACGACGTGGCCGCCTTTGCGAATGTAGAAGTGCCAAAACTCGAAGCGCACCCAATCCATGCCAAAAAGGTAGTGAAAGATTGGATAGAGAATCCGGCTGGTGTTGTGCGCAGAAAGATAGGCGGTCGATTCGATAGCGATGACAATGAGCCACAAAATCGCCGCGAGCCAGGCCTTCAGCAAATTGTTTCGTTGGGAGTTCAAGCGTGAGGGCTACTCGACTCCATAGTTGGGAGCTTCGCGTGTGATCATAACGTCGTGCACGTGGCTTTCGCGCAGGCCCGCGCCGCTGATTCGAATGAAGCGGGTTTTCTGCAAAAGCTCGGCAATTGTAGCGCAGCCGCAGTAGCCCATGCCCGATCTCAACCCGCCAACCATCTGGTAGATGATCATCGCGACTGATCCGCGGTATGGAACGCGGCCTTCGATGCCTTCGGGAACGAGTTTTCCCAGGCGGTTCGATTCGCTCTCCATGGGAGATGCGGCTGTCGACGAATCGTTCTCTGTGCTCTGGAAATAGCGCTCACTCGATCCTTGCGCCATGGCGCCGAGCGATCCCATGCCGCGGTAAGCCTTAAAAGACCGGCCTTGATACAGGATCAGCTCGCCGGGGCTTTCGTCGGTTCCGGCGAAGAGCGATCCGATCATCACAGCGCTCGCGCCCGCAGCCAGTGCCTTCGTGATGTCGCCAGAGTACTTGATACCGCCGTCGGCGATGATCGGCACGCCGGCGTCCTTGACGGCTCGGTAGGCTTCAGCGATCGCGGTGATCTGGGGCACCCCCGCACCGGTAACCACACGCGTGGTGCAGATCGAGCCCGGGCCGATGCCGACTTTAATGCCATCGGCTCCAGCGCGAGCTAATTCGCAAGCGCCATCAAATGTCGCAATGTTGCCGGCGAGCAATTGCACCTCAGGCAATTTCGATTTCACCAGCTTAACCGCCTCCAGCACCTTGCTCGAGTGTCCGTGCGCGCTGTCGACCGCCAGAACATCAACTTTGGCTTCCACGAGCTCCTGGGCGCGTTCGAGGAAGTCGCCGGTCGCGCCAATCGCTGCGCCCACGCGTAAACGGCCATGAGAGTCCTTGGCCGCGTTGGGATATTTCAATTTCTTCTGGATATCTTTTACGGTGATCAGACCTTTGAGATTGTATTTGTCGTCGACGACCAGCAGTTTTTCCACCCTGTGCTTGTGCAGAATCTCTTCGGCATCTCCGAGGGTTGTGCCCACCGGCACTGTAATCAGATTTTTCTTGGTCATTACGCGATCAATGGGAATATCGAAGCGCGTTTCAAAGCGCAGGTCGCGGTTCGTGAGAATGCCAACCAACCTTCCGTGCTCGGTAACAGGGACGCCGGAAATCTTGTACTTGCGCATTACTTCCAGCGCATCGCTGACTTTGTCATCAGGCGACATCGTCACCGGATCGACAATCATCCCGCTTTCCGAGCGCTTTACCTTGTCGACTTCATTCGCTTGCTGCTCGATCGTCAGATTGCGGTGAATGATGCCGAGGCCGCCCTGTTGAGCCAGCGCAATCGCCATGTGCGACTCCGTTACCGTATCCATAGCCGCGCTGACGACGGGAATGTTCAGTCTTATTTCGCGCGTGAGCTGGGTCTGGGTATTCACAGTCGTAGGGATTACATCGGAATGAGCCGGCAGAAGGAGAACATCGTCGAAGGTGAGAGCTTCAGGAACGGGAAAATGAATCATAAGCTTCTCGGGAAATCCATGATACGGAGGATGAATCTTCATTCTAAAGAGGGCGCGGAATTCAGGCAAATGCGGCTGCGAAAGTTGAACACCGGGGCGGCGCGCGAAGGCTGGTATCATCGCTAGCTTCAGGAGCAATCATGCGCAAGCTGGCTTTCTGTTTTTGTCTTTTCTTCGGGTTTATTGGAGTTTCGAGGGCGCGCGTCGCGGCGCAACAATACGACTTAGTTATCGAGGGTGGCCGAACCATTGACCCTGAAACCGGCCTGGACGCGGTGCGGAATATTGGCATCCGGGAGGGAAAGATCGCTCGAATCTCTTCGGAGAAGCTGAACGGAGTGCGGATCATTCACGCAAATGGACTCGTGGTCGCCCCCGGCTTCATTGACTTGCACCAGCATGGTCAGGACCCGGCGAGCGAGCGGGTCAAGGCGTTGGATGGAGTCACCACCGCACTTGAACTCGAAATCGGCGTGCCGGAGGTCGCCCAGTTTTTAAAAGCGAAGGAAGGGCAGTCGCTGATCAACTATGGGACCTCCGCGAGCTATGTGGCGGCCCGGGCCGCAGCGCTCGGAGCGCCATTGCCTGCCGGAACGATTTTCCCGAAGAGCGGACCGGCGACGAACCAACCGGCTACGCGTGAAGAGATCGAAGCGATCGAGGAGCGGTTGCGAGAGGAGCTTGACGCGGGCGGTTTGGCCGTTGGCATGGGAATCCAATACACGCCGGGAGCAACTCGGCTTGAGGTGATTGACATGTTCCGCCTGGCCGCTCAACGTGGGCTGCCGGTTTACACGCACGTCCGCAGTGCGGGACGGGTTGAGCCCGGGTCCTCCATTGAAGCAGTCAGCGAGGTGATTGGGGCGGCGGCCATCACCGGCGCGGCATTGCACATTGTGCACATCAACAGCAGTTGCCTGCGCGACTCGCTGGAGTGCTTGTCCATGGTGGCGGGAGCGCGTGCCCGCGGGCTGGATGTCACCACTGAGGCTTACCCGTACGTTCCAGGCATTACCCCCATCAACTCGGCGCTCTTCAATCCGGGATGGCAGGAGAAACTTGGAATCAGTTACGGCGATCTCGTGCTCCCGGATACTGGCGAACACCTCACTAAAGAGCGCTTCGAGGAGCTGCACAATTCGAGCACGACACGCTGGGTGTTGGTTTACGCCAACACGCAGGAAATCGTGGACCAGGTGATTCCCAATCCGCTGGTGATGATCGCGAGCGATGGAGTGGAAGGCCATCCGCGAAATGCCGGAACATACTCGCGGGTGCTGGCAGAATACGTCCGCGAAAAGGGAACTCTCACCCTGAGGGATGCGATTCGGAAAATGACTTTGATGCCGGCGGAAATGCTCGAACGCTCAACACCGGCGGCCCGTTACAAGGGCCGGCTCCAGGAGGGGTGCGATGCCGATATTGTGGCCTTTGATGCGGCCACGATTCACGACCGCGCGACATTCCAGAAACCTATGGAACCGAGCGAAGGCGTGGAATATCTGCTAGTTGGGGGAACGGTGGTGGTCGACGAAGGCAAACTCGCCCCAGGGGTATTTCCTGGCCGCGCTCTCTTGGGCCCGGGAACGTCTGGATCGGGCGTTGCAAAATGAAATTGGGTTCGCGAGCGAACCGGGAAATGAATTGCGGGTTTTTCCAAAACGATCGCACGCCTAAGATGCTCCGGTCCAAAAGGCTGATTTGGCCGCGTTTGTCTTTTTCCCCAATTCCGGCGTATATTAAGAAATTGAAAACTGTTGTGTAGTACCAGCATTTGGCGAAGCACACCAGTGGGCGCAAGCCCACTTTTTAGTTGCGGGGAAATCCGCCGGGGCTTCGACTACTTGCAAGTGGTTGGATAAATGCCACTTGAGCTTGATCGCGTACGTCAGATTGCCGAGCGGATAGCAGCCTCAAACGGACTTGAGGTGCTGGAAGTTGAGTTTCGTGGAAGCGGTGCGGCGCGAATGCTGCGGGTTTTCTTAGATAAGCCCGGGAGCGCGAGTGGCGATCCGCTGGCCGGAGTGACACATGGCGATTGTGCCAACTTCAGCCGCGAATTTGGCACCGTTCTCGATGTGGAAGATGCAGTGCCGGGAAGTTACACGCTGGAGGTGTCATCGCCCGGTCTGGACCGCAAGCTGACCAAGGCGGCCGATTTTGAGCGTTTCACCGGAAGCCGCGTCA
>JASICF010000440.1 GCA_030044775.1 Candidatus Sulfotelmatobacter sp.
AGCGTTGCGAGTAGGTGTTGTAGCCTGGGGATTGAGTAAGGTAGTACGCCTCGCTGGCCATCACCGCTAGGCCTGCGCCGTGCGAAGTCGTATCGCCGTACTCCCACTGGTAACCGAAGCCCCAGGCGTCGCCATTGGCCTGGCTGATTGCGTCGCCGACCTGCCGCAAAAGTTGATGCCGAATTTCTTCTTTTGAGATGGCCACATCGGCCAGATTTACCGCCATCTGTAGTGCGCGATAAAGTTCGAAGTGCGCGAGCCCGCTTACGTCGTAGAGATTCAACGTATCGGAGTATCCAGCGTTGTAGATGTTCTTGATGTAGTTGGCCGCAAATTGCGCCGCCTGGCTCAGGTAATAGTTGGCGTCTGTGTGAGGCAATTGTGCGCTCTGGGCTTCATCGAGCGTGGCGGTCCTTAGTGCAAAATAGAGTTCCGTCGCGCCCAGCTCCATATCGTCTTCCCAAACATTCTCGGGATAACCGTCAAAGGGAGAAATCGTCAACAGGCACTTGCTGCACGTGCCTGAACCAACGCTCGGCGCGGGATCCGGATACGATGTATCGGCAAGGGCAAAAATGTCTTCCGCATTTTTGAGGCAACGATTTGCCAGGGCTGGATTGGTGACGCGGTTGAGCTGGTAGCACAGTGCAAAATCGGCCGAGAGGCGCCCGGCGAGATTCGGACTGATCGCCTCGGCCGGAGGCGCTGCAATATAAACGGGACGGTAGCAGATGAAGAATGTGGTGTAGGGATCGCATGCTTCCGGATCGCCCTGTTGCCGGTAATGATCGGCTGCCTGAGGTAAAGTCCAGATGTCGTATTCGGTAATCAGGCAATAGGGTGTGTCGTATGTTCCGCCACAGTTGCCCGTTGCCGAACTGGGATCGCCCTCGCCGTAATAATCCCAGTCCTGCGAGTTATCGACCTGGTAGTAGAGTGTCTTCGTCTCGTCATCCCACATCTTCAGAAGCCAGTTCACGCCGAACGCAGTCTCGCCCGTGAAGTCGGATGAAAGTGGCGCTCCGATTCCGCTGCTGCCCGCATAAGAGACGGATGCCGGCGGTGCCGGAGGGTTCAGTTCAGCATTGCCACCCATCTGATTGGGAAAGTCACGGACCCCGATTTGCATCAACGCGACGGTGTAGCTAGCCGTCTCGACGTACTTCATATAGTCGCCCGCGTCCCACCACCCCCCAGCAGCGTCGATGTCAGGAAGCCGGGCAGACACTAATGGGGATTTCGGAGGGACGTTGTCGTTGAAATCGTTGCTGTCGAGAAGCGGCGTCTCGTAAATTTGAGCATGCTCGTCTTTGAGATGCCCCGGAGCGGTGCGAAGTGCATTGCGGATAAAGTCTGCGCCATCGCGTTCCGTTTCGTAGAAAAACAACGTGTTTAGCAGCAGACCGGAGTAAAGAACATCAGGACGATCGACCGCAAAGACCGGCGAAGTCGCTGCTACCGTCGCGGAGACTGAAATGCGATAGAGATAGCCTCCCGGAGCCTTGAAGTCAATTGCGTATATGTAATACGTCGAAGTTGCGTCGTGGCTCCATGTCCCCAGCAAACCACCGACAATGCCAGAGCCAGCCGCGCCGCCATTCGTGCTCTTTACTTCAAAAGTCCCTCCATGTTCTGGGACGGTCGACATCAAGTACGCGCGAAACGGCTCCTTCCCCGTTTCGTACCCTGCCTGGCTGACCCGCACATACGCAGACTGACCCTGGCACGGGGGAGCATTGGCGAGAAAACTCAGAACAAACGTTAAAGTCGCGATAAAGCGAAAACGGGGAATGGAGAGGCGGATGGCTAACGGCATGGTCCCTCACTGAGGCCGGCTAGCTGTATTAAATGCATTTAATACAGGATAAGATCATGCTACTTTCCGTTCGGATGGTCAATAGCAGGTCTTCGACCGCAAATGTCAGAATCGAATGGCTGCCGCTCGGACGTCCGCCGCCTCACTCCAGTCCAACCCGGCGATATGTGGGATCCATGGCGACTGTTTTTGCTTTGGAAACCACTGTTCTGGATAGTCGCCGTGCGATATCGGTCACGCAGACACGTGATAACCGTCACCGCAATACAAAAATGCTTCGTGCGAGAATATCGACATTGAACTAGTCCTTACTAGTTGAAGACCGCCCGGTCCCAACCCACAGAACCCCACAAGCCGTAACCCCAGACGGCGGGGCCGGGCGCCTCACAAGAGAGACTGAAGAGCTTAGGGTTGTCTCCTCGGAAGATTGCTCTCTTTTTGCTTTTTGGGTCGCGTCCGCCTTTAGGTTGGCCTGCACTCGACCATGATGTGTGCCAGCCCACACACTGTGTGCGACGCGCCATATTCACCAGATTCGACTTACGGGGAACTCTTTTGTTTTCTTTTGCGTAAGTGTGGTGATTTCCCTGCATCCTTCGAACTGACAGGAGGCAAGAGATCATGCAATGGGTAATCACGTTTGTTGCAGTCGTAGCGGGACTGATTCTTTCCCTTGCGGTTGCGGTCATCACGGAGGAACTGATTTTCGGCCGTCTGATGGCTCTGTTCTTCTTCCGTTCCGCGGTTCGTTCCACGGTGGCCGCGAAAAGCGATCAACGTTGAGGAGTATCCAACAGAAAGCTAACGGGGAGAACGAATATGCTGGCATTGAAATACTTGCTTATCACGTGCGGCGCAGGGATGGTCGCTGCCGCACTCGGTCTTCTCGCTTATGACATTTATTTCAGCGTATGGCGCCGGTTACGGAACGGCTCCAACGAAGGAGTGTCCGTAGCTCCGCGGGGCCTGGTTCGCTGGCAAACCTCGATAGCAATCGGACTGTTCGCCTGGGGACCACTGCTGCTGGCCTTCAGCATTGTGGTTGTGCCGAGCGGAATGGCGGGCGTTCGAGTCAGCGAGTTCAGTGGAACGTTGCCGGGCACGCTTTATGCCGGGGCGCATATAGTCGTGCCGCTGATTGACAATGTCGTTCTGTTCGACACCAAAGATCAGATTTTCACAACCGGAACTGTCGAAGACGGAAAAACAAGTGGCAAAAGTCACACGAAGACAGAGCCTTTAAGGACCGAGCCTCTGTACGTGCAGGCGAAGGAAGGACTGACCCTCGGCCTGTCAATCACTGTACGCTACCGCCTCGACGCCAAGCATCTGGATTACATTCAGGCAAACCTTCCCCGGCCCATAGAAACAGAAATCGTGCCGCCAACGGTCGCCAGCGTGTGGCGAGAAATCGTACCAGCCTACACTGTGCGCGATGTTTTTTCGGCGAAGCGCGAAGAAGTGCGGCAGAAAGCGGCGGCGCTGATTGCCGAGAAATTGGCGCAAGACGGAATCGTCGTCAAAGAAGTCATGCTGCGCGACATCCAGTTGCCCCAGGAATATGCCGAAGGGCTCGAGAGCCTCCTGCTGAAAGAGCAGGAAAACGACCGCATG
>JASICF010000441.1 GCA_030044775.1 Candidatus Sulfotelmatobacter sp.
GTCAGTGCGACCTGGGGATGCTTGTTCAGAAGCGCGTAGAGAAGCGAGGCGCCACTACGATACATGCTCACGACGAATAATGGCCCGGGAGCAAGCCCCACACCCGCGGCAGGCTTCGTCGATCCGCATGCTGTTGGACCCATGAGGCAACCCCCATCGAATTGTAATCGCAAATCGCAGGGTCAACGGCTCAGAACGGTGCCATACCCTCAGCGGTTCTCAGACACCGAAGCCAGCAGATTCGAAAGGCACAACCGTCCTTGCCGGTTGCGATACGTTGGCTGGAATAAAGTATGCGATTGCGAGACAATATATGCTTGTGTCCGGCGAGGTTTCCATCCTTGGGAATTGGCACTGGAAGGCGTTTTTCCTCCGGAGTTCGTCGACCCCATTCTTTGAATTCCGAGGCTCTGCGCGGCGTGCCACGTTCCCGTCCGTATTTTCGGAACCCCGTCATGCGTATTTCGTAAGTGCTTCTCTGGAAAGGCGTTCATCATGGCAACGATTACATTAGACGTTGATACTACGACGGGTAGCCACCCGCACGCCAAGCTCGAGCGCTGGGTCGAAGAAGTGGCGCGGATGTGTCAGCCCGCCCGCGTGCATTGGTGCGATGGTTCCAAAGCCGAATACGAATCGATCCTGCGACTCCTGGTTTTGATCGGTACCGCCATGCCCCTCGATCCGGTGAAGCGGCCCAACAGTTATCTGGTGCGCTCCGATCCCGCGGATGTGGCCAGGGTAGAAGATCAAACGTTCATTTGCGCTCGCACAAAGGAGCAAGCCGGCCCCACGAATAACTGGGAAGATCCGGAAAAAATGAAGGAGAAATTGCGAGGCCTGTTTGCAGGCGCCATGGCCGGCCGCACGATGTATGTAATCCCCTACAGCCTCGGCCCGATCGGATCGCCCATCGCCAAGATCGGAGTGGAAATTACCGATTCTCCTTACGTGACCGCCAGCATGCACATTATGTCGCGCGTCGGTCGCCATGTGCTCGATGTTCTCGGCCCCGATGAAGAATTCGTCCGCGGCTTGCATTCCATCGGCTCGCCGATGACCCTCAACCAACCCAACCGCACCTGGAGTTGCAACGCCGAGAATAAATACATCTGCCACTTTCCCGAAACGCGCGAAATCTGGTCATTCGGCTCCGGCTACGGAGGCAATGCGTTGCTCGCGAAGAAGTGCCACGCATTGCG
This sequence comes from Candidatus Sulfotelmatobacter sp., assembly GCA_030044775.1. GTDB lineage: Bacteria > Acidobacteriota > Terriglobia > Terriglobales > Acidobacteriaceae > Sulfotelmatobacter. The sequence goes on from JASICF010000441.1 coordinate 1,203, forward strand.
CATCGCCTCGGTTCAGGCCCGCGATCAAGGGTGGATGGCCGAGCACATGCTCATCCTGAAGATGATCAGCCCTTCCGGTCAGGTGAAGTACATGACCGGGGCATTTCCCTCAGCGTGCGGCAAAACAAATTTGTCGATGATGATCCCGACCATCCCCGGCTGGAAGATCGAGACCATCGGGGATGACATCGCATGGATGAAGTTCGGCGCGGACGGCCGGCTCTACGCCATTAATCCCGAAGCCGGATTCTTCGGCGTGGCTCCCGGCACCAACATGAAGTCCAACGCCAACGCCATGCGCAGCATCACCAGGAATTCCGTCTTCACCAACTGCGCCATGACCTTCGACGGCGATGTCTGGTGGGAGGGTATGACCGAAGATGAGCCCCCCAAGGTTGTCGATTGGCTCCGTCGTACGTGGACCCCGAATATCGGGCGGAAGGCCGCTCATCCCAATGCGCGGTTTACCGTGGCCGCCTCGCAATGCCCTTCCATCGCTCCCGAGTGGGAAGATCCGAAAGGCGTGCCAATCGACGCCATCTTGTTTGGTGGGCGCCGCGCCGGAATCGTTCCCCTGGTCACCGAAGCATTTAACTGGCAGCATGGAACTTTTCTGGGAGCAACCGTCAGCAGCGAGACCACGGCCGCTATCACCGGAAAAGTCGGACAGCTCCGCCGCGACCCCATGGCGATGCTGGCCTTCTGCGGCTACAACATGGGCGACTATTTTTCCCATTGGCTCAAGATCGGTAAGCGTGCCGACGCGAAGCTGCCCAAGATTTTCTACGTTAATTGGTTCCGGCAGGATCAGAATGGAAAGTTCCTGTGGCCCGGCTTCGGCGAGAACAGTCGTGTTCTACGTTGGATTTTCGAGCGCTGTGACGGCAAGATCCATGCCAAAGAAACTCCCATTGGCCGCATTCCCGAAATCGCGGATCTTGACACCAGCGGCATCGACCTCAAGGGCTCCCATGTCGAAGAATTACTCAGAGTCGATATCGAGGGATGGCTGCACGAGGTGCCGCGTATCAAGGAACATTTCGCCAAATTTGGCACGCATCTTCCCGATGGCTTGAACGACGAACTGAAAGCCCTGGAACAGCGCCTGCAAGCAGCGCAAAAATAGAGGCAGAATTTTATTACCAGTTCCGGAAAGTGGGTGCAGCCGATCGCGTAGGTTCTAATCCGGCTGTTTGCAGGTTCGATATCGCAACCTAGCCGCCCCGGGTTCCATGGTTCTTCAACTCTGGGAACTCAAAGATACTACGGCAACACCTGAAAAGAGAGATAGCTGGAAAGCGTGCCGCTGGGTGTGACCACGTTAAGCACTCCCGTCGCCGCACCCGATGGCACCTGGGCCTTGATCAGAGTACTAGAGACGACATCAAACGTCGCCGGCGCGTCATTGAAGAAGACTTGGGTCGTGCCCATCAGATTGTTTCCCAGAATATTGACGATCTGCCCGATTTCACCGAAATTGGGATCGGCTTCCACGAATGGGCCGAGCCCTTCGGACAGGCTAAAGGCGGTGCCGCAACCACCTGAGCAGTTTTCACTGCTGCCGCCTGCAAAGGTGGTCCCGTAGATCTCTCCATTGGTGGCTTGCATCACACTTTCGAATGGACCCGAGCCGTCCGCGCAGCTTGCCTTCGAACAGAAGTCATAGAGCGTCGTAAGCGCGCCCGCAGGCGTGATTCGGAAGACCGTACCGGACACACCATTGGTGCCTCCGTTGGGCGTTGTTCCGTAAAAATTCCCATCCGTCGCCTGGATCAGCGCGCTCTCCGGATAGGCACCATCCGGATAGTCGTCGAAGCTGTGCAGCGTGGTTAGCTTTCCCCGGGTGGTAAGTTTGAAAACTGTCCCATACCCGTTGGCGCCGCCGCCTGCGGTTGTTCCGTAGAGAATGCCGTCAGAGCCTTGCACCAGGCCCCCGAAAACTTCGAATCCGTCGGTGCAGTTTATTTGAGCGCAGAAATTGTACAGGGTGGTCAATTTGCCGTGCGAAGTCATCTTGAAGACTGTGCCGCAGCCTTGACTATCTCCGCAGCCGGTATTGGTTCCTCCGCCGAGGGTGGTTCCGTAGAAATTTCCATCGGTGGCTTGGATGAGCGAGCCGAACCCTGGATCTCTGCCGTCGGAGCCATCGAAACTAGCCAGGGTGGTCAGTGCTCCGGCCTGGGTTATTTTGAAAATCGTTCCGGCGCCGAAAGCGCCGCCGACAGCCGTAGTTCCGTAGAGGTTGCCGTCGGCGCCCAGCAACAGTCCTGCTGAGGGATTCGCACCGTCAGAGCAGCCCGATTGGGAACAGAAGTTATAAAAGGTCGTCACCTTACCGACTGAAGTGATTTTGAAGATTGTTCCGAAGCCCTTGGCGCCCCCGCCATTCGTCGTCCCGTACAAGGGCCCATCTGGAGATTGAATCAATCCAGCATTGGGTCCAGCGCCATCACTGCAGTTCGATTGAGAGCAAAAACTGTATACCGTAGCGAGCTTGCCCGCCGGGCTCATTTGGAACACCGTGCCCTCGTCATTCGCGCCGCCTGTTGCTGTCGTGCCATAAAAATTCCCGTTGGTTCCCTGCACGAAAGGAGAGCTTGGCCAACCAGGG
>JASICF010000442.1 GCA_030044775.1 Candidatus Sulfotelmatobacter sp.
GTTCGGCGCTTTTACCACGCCAGCCAGCAGACTTCGACCATGCCCGATATTCGCTCCACGCTCAACGACGATCTTTACGTGGTTTTCGAAGGAGTGAATCAGGATAACGGCCATCCTATTTTGAAAGCGCACCTGAATCCCTTGGTGATGTGGATCTGGATGGGTGTCTGGATCATGCTGATTGGGACCGTTCTCGCGCTGGTCCCGAATGCTCCGGCGCCGGTGCGAGTACCAGCTTCGGCCCGGCTCGAACCCGCGCACGCCGCTCCAGTGGCTACAGGAGATTGATGTCGAAATTTTTGCATCGAATCGCGGGGCCCTTTAAGAAAATGGATGCCTCATTTCTCGCGTCTTTCGCGAGAAATGGGGAGTTCCGCCGCAAAGCTGTACAAACGATTCTTCTGGCTACCGCTATCTTCGCTTTGCTCGGCGCCGGCGATCCGGCCACAAGATTCCAGCAAATTGGCCACCAGATGATGTGCATCTGCGGCTGCAATCAGATTCTTCTGGAATGCAATCACGTCGGCTGCCCCGCCTCTGATGGCATGCGCAACGAACTCATGGCCGCGGTCGACCGCGGAGACAGCGACAGTTTGGTCGAGCAGAGTTTTGTGCAGAAATACGGGCCGACAGTTCTCGCCGCGCCCACCACGAAGGGCTTTGACCGCGCCGCTTACATCATGCCGTTTGCCGCGCTTTTCCTCGGCTTTGGCCTCATTGGTCTCGTCATCCGCTCATGGAGAAATCGGCCGGCTCCGGCCATCGCCGATGGCCTGCCTCCGGTGAGCGGCGCCTCACTTGAACAATTTCGCGAGCAGGCGCGGAAGGAGACGGATCTATGATCTGGCTCGTCTGCTGCCTCATGCTGACAGTGGCATGCCTCTTTTATGTTTTCTATCTGCCGGGAAAGCTCTACCTTGGCCCGGAGAAAACCCGCGCCGGATACCTGCATGAACGCAAGGATGCAGTTTACGAAAACTTGCGCGACCTCAATTTCGAATACCGAGCCGGCAAAGTTCCCGAAGCCGACTACGCCTCGCTGAAATCTTCGCTGCAGGACGAAGCCGCAACAATTCTGGCCGAGATCGCTCGACTGGAAGGCACTTCCGCTCCACGAAGGAATCAGATTTGACCAGTCACTTTTTTAAACCTGCCGCCTTCCCCGGAGTGGAATTTCCGCGCTGCCAAACCGCTGTGCGAGGAATCGCCAAGATTCCTGCCATCGTCGCGGCCTTTTTTTTCCTGGGCGCACTCGCCTCCGCCCAGAGTCTGACCGGCACCGTGAAGAACGCGACCACGGGCAAGCCTTCAGCAGGGGACGACGTCGTTCTGCTTAAGCTCGGCCAGGGCATGGAAGAGGCCGGCCGTACGAAGACGGACGCCAAAGGCCATTTCAGCTTCAAGCTCGACGATGCGCAAGCTCCACATCTGATTCGCGCGATTCATCAGGAAGTTACCTACCATCGCATGGCGCCTCCAGGAACGACATCGGTCGAGGTGGAAGTCTACGACGCCGCTAAAAAGATCGATGGCATTAGCGTGGTCGCCGACATCATGCGGGTGCAGGCGCAACAGGGGCAGATGGTTGTCGTCCGCGAATTCGGCGTGCAAAACTCGTCCAAGCCGCCGCGCACGCAAATGAACGAGCGCAATCTTGAGTTCAACGTTCCGAGCGGGGCCCAGATCATCCCTGACTCTGCGACCGCGACCACCGAAGGCGGCAACCCGCTCAAATCGGCGCCTGTGCCGGAAGGCGAGAAAGACCGCTACTCGTTTATCTTTCCGTTGCGCCCGGGGCTGACGCGCTTCGAGGTCGCTTACCAGATGCCCTACTCGGGGAGCGCCAATATCGATCCCAAGTCGATCTATTCGCTCGAGCATTTTGTCGTGATGACGCCCAAGTCCATGGAGTTCACCGCGGCAAGCGCCTCCGCTGGATTCAAACTGATCAACTATCCGCAGGAACCCGATGCTGCCGTGCAAGTAGCTTCCAATACCGCCCCCGGCGAGAACCTCGCATTCAAGGTTTCAGGCGAAGGAGCTCTGCAAGAGACGCAGGGCGGTACCCAAGGGTCCGGCGAATCTCAGCCGCCCGCGCAGACTGGCGCCCGGCCCGGCGGTGGGCTTGGCCCGCCGATCGACGCCCCTGACCCTTTGCAGAAATATCGCTGGTGGATTCTCGGGGGTTTCGCCGCGTTGCTTTTGCTCGGTGGAGTTTACGTAGCATCGCGCCAACAATCGGCGGGTCGTGTGCTGGCGCGCCAGCGAATTGCACCATCGGTGCCTGGGATACAGGAAGAATACGACTACGAAGTTGCAGAAACTGCCTCCTCGCAAGCTGCGCGCGCGACGCCGCGCTCCGGTTCCATGCTGATGGAAGGCATTAAAGAAGAGCTGTTCCAGCTCGAAGTCGAGCGCAAGCGCGGAGAAATCTCGCAAGCCGAATACGAAAAAGCGAAATCGGCGCTCGATCAGACTCTTGAACGCGCCTTGAAGCGCGAAGCGCAGAAGGCGTAACCTCGCCTATTCGCCAATTCGGAAACCCTTGTTCCCTGGATAAACACAAGGAATCGTCATCTCCAGAGGAATTCGTCGTCTCGAAATGCCCTTCGGATTTCGAATCCTCCGGGCCGGTTCAAAATCGAAATGAGTGATGCTCCTTCGAGCCTTCCTTCGAATTCGAGTGGTCTGCCGCAGGCCGGAGAAATCGCGCCTGACTTCGAGCTTCCCGATTCTACCGGCACGATAAGGCGTCTCTCGGAATTCTCAGCTGCCGGACCTTTGGTGCTTCTGTTCTATCGCGGGCATTGGTGACCCTTTTGTCTCCGCCAGTTGGCGGAATATGGTGATTTCTATGACTCGTTTCGTGCTGCGGGGGCAAATGTAGTGGCAGTTTCCGTCGATGCTCCGGGAAAGTCGGAGGCGGTCAGGCGAGAGTTGCGGCTGCCGTTTCCCATTCTGTCGGACACGCAGCGTCACGTAGTGCGCGCGTGGGGCATCTACAATCCGCACGAAAAAGGCGGCATAGCGAAACCCGCCGTTTTTCTTCTTGCAGCCGACCGCAGCGTCAGATTTGCTTCCGTCGATGAGGTCGCCTCGCGCGTCCCAGCGGCCGAAATTCTGCGCCACTTGAAGGAAACGAATCGGGACCTCGACGCCAAGCGTAAGGTATTAATTCCTGGCCCGGCGACGTTCTTTCGCGCGATCCGTAATGCCATACGGATGGGCGTAACGCAGAAACAAAAGGGTTGAATTTCCCTGTGTCGCGAAGCTTTTTGTGTTCTTTTCGCTGGAATTGCGCTTCACTTTGGAGTAGTGTGCTGGGGAATTGAAGCATCAAGGAGCTTTTTATGGGGGAAACGATTCCGATTTTGACGCCCCGTGCCGGTTCAACTACGTCGATTCTATGGGGCGTTGCGCTCGTCGTTCTCGGAGTGCTTGCCGTTGGTTCGCCTCTGCTTGCCGCCGTCGCGGTCGAGTCGGCAATCGCCTGGCTCATCGTTTTTGCCGGCGGGGTTCACATTGTCCTCGCTTTTCGCTCGCACGGCGCCGGCAGCATGATTTGGAGGCTGCTGGTCGGGCTGGCCTACGTCGCGTTCGGCGGATATCTCCTCTTCCGCCCGCTGCTTGGCGTCGCTTCGCTCACTTTATTGCTGGCGGCGCTGTTTGTAATCGAGGGCGTGCTCGATTTGATTTTGTATTCCAAGATGCGCGCCCTGCGTGGTTCAAGCTGGGTGCTGATTGACGGAGTCATCACCCTGCTGCTTGGCCTGATGATCTACATGCAATGGCCTTCCAGCGCACTTTGGGCGATAGGACTGCTGGTTGGAATCAGCATGATGATCAGCGGCTTTACGCGCGTCGCCATGTCTCTGGCTATTCGCCGGGCCGGGTCGATAGAAAGAAGCGCAAAGCTGGCAGCGTAGTTTTCTCGAACGGGTTCTCGGCAGCCGGTGCCGGATAAGACGGGGTCTTCAATTGACCCTGTGTCTGCGTCGCACCATGCGCGACCTGAGACTACTGCTAATCCCCTGATTCCAAAAGCATAACCGGTTTACGGCTGAACCTTACGCCTCGCCGCGTATCCGGGAACCGCATCTTCCGAATTCGCGTAACATCAAATAGTTGTTCCTCGTGAGAAACCAAAATATGGGAAACACATTCAAGACCGCGTTTCTTTTGACCGCGCTTACGCTGCTGTTGATGATGATCGGCCGCGCGTTTGGCGGGCAGAGCGGCATGATGATCGCGTTGGCGATTGCCGTGGTGATGAACTTCGTTTCTTACTTTTTTTCTGACAAGATTGCATTGGCGATGTACCGCGCCCGACCGGTGGCGCGCGAAGAGTTGCCGCGCGCCTACGATATTGTCGAGAGGCTTACCCAGAAGATTGGCATTCCGATGCCGAAGATTTATGTAATCCCAACAGAGTCGCCGAACGCGTTTGCCACGGGACGAAATCCGCAACATGCGTCGGTAGCGGTAACGCACGGAATTCTGGGCTTGTTGAATGATGAAGAGATGGAAGGCGTTCTGGCCCACGAACTGGGACATGTTCGCAACCGCGACATTTTGATCAGTTCAGTGGCGGCGACGATTGCCGGTGCAATTACCATGCTCGCCAG
>JASICF010000051.1 GCA_030044775.1 Candidatus Sulfotelmatobacter sp.
ACTTTTTGCGTCAGGCTCGCTTTTGGATCAATCCCTTTGGCGCCGTGATGGTTGATTTGATCTAACCACTGATCGAATGCCTGCAACGCGCGAGTGCATTGGAGCCGGTGCCGCTCCCTGCGGTCTCGCACTTTCTTCTCGAGAGCAGGCAGCAGATCGAATGTGATGTTCGCCGGTTGAAAGTTTTTGGGATCGGCATGAGTTATGTAATGTACCAGCGATCCAAAGGCCGATTCCCGCGGCGCAGAATGTGCATCTTCGCCGCGTGCTATCGCTGACGCGTAAATTCCTGCCATCAGCCCGGTTGCAATCGATTCCACATATCCCTCGACTCCGCAGATTTGTCCGGCAAACAAAACTCGAGGATGTTCATTCATCTGCAGCCGTTCGTCGAGCAGAGCCGGGCTGTTGATATAAGTATTCCGGTGAATCTGTCCGTAACGCAAAAAGCGCGCGTTCTCCAGTCCCGGAATCATACGCAGGACTCGCGCCTGCTCGCCAAATCGCAGGTGATTCTGAAATCCCACAAGGTTATATGAGTCCGCCCGCAGATTTTCCTGGCGCAACTGCACAACGGCATACGGTATTTTTCCAGTACGCGGATCTTTCAAGCCCACCGGCTTCATCGGCCCGAAACGCAGAGTATCGCGGCCGCGGCGTGCAATTTCTTCGATCGGGAGGCAGCTCTCAAAATAATTCAGCTTCTCCCAGTCGCGTTCTTCCGCTGGCTGTGCGGCGAGCAGCGCATCGTAGAATCGGTCGTATCCTTCCTGCGACATTGGGCAGTTGATATAATCCGCCGACCCTTTGTCATACCTCGCCGCCATGTATACGCGCGACATATCGATCGAATCCGCTTCCACGATTGGGCTGATCGAGTCGTAGAAATACAGTTGCGGGTCATCATGTCCAGCCGCTGCACCGCCACGTTCACCCAGCCGTGCGATTTCCTTGACCAGGGATTCGGAGGTCAGCGGCCCTGTCGCAACCACCGTGATATTCCCGTCGTTCTCCTTGATCGAGCTAAGTTCTTCGCGGCGCACTGTAATTCGCGGCTCTCTGCAAATCGACTCGGTTACCTTTGCCGCGAAATGAACGCGATCCACCGCCAACGCATGCCCGGCGGGAATTGCACACTCGTGCGCAATCCTCAGCAGCAGAGAACCGGCTCGCTGCATTTCCTGTTTCAGGAGCCACGGCGCCGTGTGTTCGCTGTCGGACTTCAGTGAATTCGAGCAGACCAGCTCGGCAAAATCCGCGGTTTGATGAGCCGGCGTTGAGCGCACCGGCCGCATCTCGAATAACTCCACTCCTACCCCGCGCCGCGCACACTGCCACGCCGCTTCCGATCCTGCCAATCCTGCCCCGATGATGCGGACTCCCGCGCTCACAACTTTTTCTCGGCCAGTTGCTGCATGGCGTCTCTCCCCAGTGCCACGGATTTCCACTGATCCCGAAATTCCGCGCCCAAAGCCTTATAGAGCGCAATGGCGTCCTGATTCCAGTCCAGAACTTCCCATCGCATCGCTCGGCTGCGCTGCAATCCGATGCGCGCCACTTCCGAAAGCAAGGCCATTCCGATGCCCTTCCTGCGAAATTCTGGCTGCACATACAGGTCTTCCAAATAAAGTTCCGGCCCCACCCACGTCGAATAGCAGTCGAAGAAGAGGGCGTATCCCGCCACCGTTCCCTCCCATTCCGCGATCAAGGCGCTGAACTTTGGATCGTCACCGAATCCATCTCGTACCAAATCGCCCTCTTCGATCACGCAGAGATGCGATTCGCGTTCGAATTCCGCCAGTTCGCGAATCATGCGATAGATCAGTGGCGCGTCTTGAACCGTTGCGGCGCGAATCAGAGTCATCAAAGGAAGAATACATCAGGACCGCTGTCGAAAAATGCGCCAATCCATGGGGCCAGAATCTTCTATGATGTTTTAAGACTTAATGTTCTTTGGAGAACAAATGGCTCGTATCAGTTTGATCGAAAAGAACTCAGCATCTCCGGAAGTCCGAGAGATTTATGACAACACGCTTCGGGGCAAACCTGGCAACGTGCAGAAAGCCCTCGCCCATCGGCCTGAGATGCTTAAGAGTTTTCTTCCGTTTTACGCCAGCGTAGGACGCTCGCTCGATCGCAAGCTTTACGAACTTGTTTACCTCCGCATTTCGTTTATCAATGGTTGCCATTATTGCTCGCAGCACCATGTCGCCTCGTCGAGGCGCGTCGGGCTGACCGCCGGCGACTGGGCGGCGCTGAAAAGCGGGGATTACTCGCGTTATAACGAAAAAGAAGGTGCAGCGCTGGAATATGTGGAGAAGCTAACGCGCGCTCCGCATGAAATCACCCCGGCCGGTTTCGATGCCATCAAAAAGCACTTTTCGGATCCGGAGATCGTCGATCTGCACATGCTCGCCGGGTTGGCCAACCTGACCAATCGCTTCACTGATCCCTTGGGGCTCGAACTGGAATTTCCGGAGGAAAAGAACTGAAATATTGAGTAATTGAACGATTGAGCGACTGCGGCTATAGAATCTCTCTTGCGTCCCCGATGCGTCTCGTCACGTGCTCCCGGTCCAGGTATTCCAGGAGAGGAATCGCATACTTCCGCGTCACTCCCGCCAGCGTTTTAAACTGCGCCACGTCGATTTTGGATGACTTCGATTTGTAAGCTGCCATTTCCCGCCGCAGATTTTCTAACGCGCTGCGATGAAACACCAGCTCGTCAGAAACTTTGATCAACACTTTTTCGCGCAATAAAAGAGTCACAATCTTGTGGGCACGCGACCGGTCGATCTTCAATTCCGTAAGCACTTCATGCAAAGTCGGCACCTGCAGGCCCGCTGAGTCGAACGTTTGCTCGATCGTTGCCTTCGACTCGGCTTCCTCATGTTTTAATGCGACTCCCTGTCCCGGCAGCCGAACCAGCTCGCCGGAAACCTCAATCTTCTTATCTTTGATAAGCGAAGCCAGAGCAGCCTCGAACACGTCAACTTGTGTTCTTGCCTGCTCCCGTAACTCCTCTTTTGCAATTCCCCCGGCAAGCGGGTTCTTCTTTTGAAAATCCCCGACCGTGCTGACGAGTAAGAGCTGAAACGCACCCATCGCAGGCCCGTGAACCAGCCGGTCGCCGATCCGCAGAACCTGCCCTTGCTGCACTGCCGCGGAAAGTTGAGCCTCGATTACGTTTCCCGTCCAGCCGGTTTCGCCCACCAGTTGCGACCGCGTGATGCCATTGTGATGACGCCGAGCGATACGAGCACACAGGATAGACTCCAGATTTTCTCCGCTTAGAATCTCCAGAAAATTCCGGAGTCCGGTAAATCGGGGTACCGGAGCCGCATCCAGCACGACCCCGCCACCGATCGTCACAACCGGCGAAAATTGCCGGATAATGAATCGGTCTCCCGGGAGCAGCAACACGGGCTCACGCAGCCTGATTCTCGCAAACCTCTCATCTCCGTGGGCGAGTCGCGGGGATCTCGCCTTCTCATCCTTCGCATCTTTTCTCGCAACGGCCTTTTCGGATTCCTCATTTTCGTGCAGCACGATCTCCGCCATCGTTTCCATGGTGTGCGAGTGAAAGTGCACGCGAGCGCGGTTCTTCAACTGATGCGGCGCAGCTGGCAGCAGTTGTAACTTCGCATCAACCAGTCGCGTTGTTTCGAATATCGCCGGCGGAGCCAGTGTCATTCCCCTCGACAAGTCCTGTGTGCTGACGCCGGCGAGATTAAGCGCGGCGCGCTGTCCGGCCATTGTCTCCGCGGCCGCGCGTCCATGCACCTGCACGCCCCGCACGCGCACCCGCCTTTTTATCGGAAACACTTCCAGCTCGTCTTCTGGGCGAATCGTTCCCGAAATCAGCGTTCCTGTAACTACGGTCCCGAAGCCCTTCAGCGTAAACACGCGATCGACGGGCAGCCGCGCAATAGCCATGGGATCGCGCGACTGCACCTCGTCAGCAGTGGCGGCGATCGCGGCTTTTAACTGCCCGATTCCTGCGCCGGTCAAACAACTGACCGCAACGATCGAGTTCCTGCTGTCACTACTCCCATCGAGAAACGTCCCGCGCAAAAATTCCTCTATTTCCAGTCGCACCACCTCCGCCGTTTCCGCATCAACTGCGTCCGATTTCGTCAGCACGGTGATTCCGTGCCGCACTCCCAGCAGTTTCAGAATGTCAAAGTGTTCCCGGGTCTGCGGCATGATTCCTTCATCCGCCGCAATCACCAGCAGCACCAAGTCGATTCCGCCGACTCCCGCCAGCATGTTGCGCACGAATCGCTCGTGCCCCGGCACATCCACAAATCCTGCGCGGATCGTCTCGCCCCTCGCTCCAGTCAGATCCGTATGGGCAAATCCTAAATCGATCGTGATGCCGCGCCGTTTTTCCTCTTCCAGTCTGTCGGCGTCGATCCCGGTCAGTGCCTTTACGAG
>JASICF010000443.1 GCA_030044775.1 Candidatus Sulfotelmatobacter sp.
GCAAACATGTTCACGCCGCTCATCAGCACCGTCATGAAGGCAAACGATATCGCCGACAGCGCACGCGAAGGCTCGCCGAATCGCAGCTTCAAGTATCCCGGCACCGAGTGCGTTTTCGAAATGTAGTAGAACGGCATCATCACCAGCGCCAGAAACAGCATCGCCGGGATGGCCCCGATCCAGTACCAGTGCGTGGCCAGAATGCCGTACTGATAGGCCGACCCCGCCCACCCCATCAGTTCCAGCGCCCCCAGGTTGGCAGAAAGAAAACTCAGGCCGGCAACCCACGCCGTCATCTCCCTCCCCGCCATGAAAAAGTCTTCCCCTGTGTTCGCCCGCCCCTTCAAATACCACCCGATCGACAACACCAAAGCAAAATAAAACACCACGATCACCACATCGACAGTGGAAAGACGAACCAATCGGGTGGGAACGGCGAGCACAGCCGTCAGTGTGGTCATTGCGGGATATTCCCCATGCAATTTCTCCTAAAAGGAATACCGCTATTCACAAATCAGAAGAAGTCTGGCGCCCCGAGCCCGAACCGCGCGGGTGAGGGCTACCTAACGCCCAGCAGCAAATCTACCGTTAGTTGATCCAACCGCTCGTAAGGCAAACGCTTCTGCAGTATCTTTTCTTTATCGAAAATGTGATTCAGCAATTGAGATGCACCTTCACTCGAATACTTGCCGATCTTCGGCGCGTTTCCGTCGTTGGAGAGCTCGGCCAGAATTCCCTGAATCTCGCGGTCGTGGTGCCACAGGCAAGCTTTATCTTTGAGAATCAAATACGTTCGCATGCAGCCGCGGGCGAAATCGCGCACTCCCTCATAATCTTCCGTGCGGTAGGCATGCGCGTCGAAGTGCCGCGGGCCCTCGTAGTGAACGTCCTCCAAAAACTTCACCAGCCAGAATGCCGCCTTCAGATTCGCCGAACCGAAGCGCAAATCCTGGTCATATCTTCCCGGCATCTGGTCATTCAAATCGATGTGAAAAAGCTTGCCCGCCTCCCACGCCTGCGCAACTGCGTGCATAAAGTTCAGTCCCGCCATGTGCTCGTGCGCCATCTCGGGATTCACCCCTACCATTTCCGGATGATCCAGCGTGGGAATGAAGCCCAGATAACTGCCTGTTGTCGACATATAAATGTCGGCGCGCGGCTCGTTGGGTTTGGCTTCAAGAGCGAACCTCATTCCGTATCCGCGGTCGAGGTTGTATTGGCAAAGATAATTGACGGCTTCACGCAAGCGCTTGACGGCTTCATCGGCGGCGCGGCATGCATCGGTTTCAACGCCCTCGCGACCACCCCATAGAACAAAAATCTTCGCCCCCAACTCGGCGCCAATGTCCATGGCACGGATTGTTTTCTGAATGGCGTAGGCGCGCACCTCGGGATCATTCGCCGTGAATGCGCCATCCCGAAAAACCGGGTGAAAGAACAGCGACACGGTCGTCATGGGCACGACAAGGCCGTTCGCCTCGCAGGCTTTCTTGAATGAGCGAACAATGAAATCCCGTTCTGCCGCAGTCGAGTCAATCGGCACCAGGTCGTTGTCATGCAGGTTGACACCCCACGCGCCCACTTCGGCCAACATGGCGACAATATCGTTCGGTGCCATCACCGGCCGAACAAAATCGCCAAAAGGATCGCGCCCCCGATTGCCAACGGTCCAGAGACCAAACGAAAATCTGTCTTCGGGCTGTGGCTGGTAGTCTTTGGTTCTCGTCGTCACTCCGGTCCCCACTTACTTCTCCACCGTACTGTTTTCATTCAGAATGGCTCTCATGCCCGGATACATGCGCCGGTAAGAGGAATAGGCACGTTTCATCGTCGAAGAATCTTGAGCGTTGGGCGTTGTGGACGCCCCAACGCGAACGATGGCATCGCATGCGGCATCGACCGTCGGCCACGCTTTTGCCCCCACTCCCGCCAAAATCGCGGCGCCGTAAGCCGCGCCCTCTTCCACCTCGACCGTTTCGACCGCGTGGCCATAGACATCTGCCTGAATCTGCCGCCAAAGCAGTGACCGCGCGCCGCCTCCGCCGAGACGGATGGATTTCACGGGAACATCGATCTGATCAAAAATAGTGAAGGCATCGCGCAAGCTGAAAGCCACACCCTCAAGAATTGCGCGCACCACGTGGGCGCGCGTGTGCGAGACGGTCAGGCCAACCAGCATCGCGCGGGCGTTCGCATCGAGATAGGGAGTTCGTTCGCCCATCAGATAGGGCGTCCAGAGCAGGCCATCGGAGCCGGCAGGAATTTTTGCCGCCTGCGCCGTCAGATCTTCGTATGAATCTACGTGGCCGTTGATCGCTCCAAATTGGTCACGAAACCAGCGGAGTGAGAGCCCGGCCGCTTGCGTTACCCCCATCACCAGCCAGCGGTTCGCGGTTCCATGGCAGAACGTGTGCACGCGACCCTCAGGATCGAGTGACGGCAGATTCGTCGCGGCCAGAACGACACCGGAAGTTCCTATCGTTGCGCTCACAGCGCCAGGCGAAATCGCTCCTATCCCGATCGCCCCAGCAGCCTGGTCTCCTGCGCCTGCCACAACGATGGTTCCGCGGGCCAAGCCGGTTGCGGCAGCTCCTTCCGCAGAAACTCGCCCGCAAATCTCCGGCGACTCGTACAACTCGGGGAGAAGAGCTCGATCCATCTGCGCAAAATCCAGCATCTCCTGCGACCAGCGGCGGTGTGCCACATCGAGCAAAAGCGTTCCCGAAGCGTCGGCAACATCGGTGGCGCGCTCGCCAGTCAGGCGGAATCGGACATAATCCTTTGGCAGCATCAGGAAGCGAACGCGATTCCAGTTTTCCGGTTCGTTCTCCCGGACCCACAGGCATTTCGTTAGGGTGAAATTGGGCAGGGCGGGATTACAGGTAAGCCGCCGCAACCGCTCCGCGCCGATTTGTGACGTCAGTTCCTGCGCTTGCTTCTCGGTTCTTACATCGCACCAGATCAGCGCGGGCCGCACTACCCGGTCCTGCTCATCCAGCAGTACGGCGCCATGCATCTGTCCGGATAAGCCCACACACGCAATCCGATCACCGCGAAGCGCTGCCTGCTTCAAAGCAGAACACACTGCCGTGCCACAGGCTCGCCACCAGTCAACAGGGTCCTGTTCCGCCCAGCCAATTTTTGGAGAGGTAAACGGAGTGTGTTCCTTCGAGGCCGATGAGATCACTGTGCCGCGCTCGTCGATGACGATCGCGCGCGTGCCTCCGGTACCCACGTCAATCCCCAGAAAATACATTTCGACAAGCCGTTGCCGCTCAGGCGGAACTGCATTTCGCCGGCAGAAATGCCGTACCGTGTACGTTAACGACAAGGTATATTAACACATGCCTTGCAGATCGGTTTAGAAATAAATGATACGAAATTATGGCATCAAAGGAACCGCATGAGAAGCTCGTTATTCAGGATCTTGGTAGTCGTCGCGGTCGCTGCAAGCCTGTGGGGCACCCTGCTGGCTCAGCAGCCGAGTGTCATCCTCGATCGCGAAGGCGGTACGATCGCTTTGGAGCCTTATGCAGCCAACATCATTCGCGTCACCCTCAGCACACTCAGAGATTCAGCGCTGGCCGCGCCCGGTTATGGATTTCATGCGACTCCTTCAGGTGAAGGCTGGATCTACTCTCATCGTGATGACGCAGACATCTATCAATCTCCGCGATTCACGGTGTCGGTCTATGGGAATAAAACTGGCCCTCGCTCTGCTACGCAAGCCGATATCTCGAAATACTTCCACGCTGCCAATCCTCCGGCTCACATCACGATCAGCACCCCCGGCGGCAAAACGCTTCTGGACATGACAAATTGGTGGATGTCCGTTCCCAACTATAAAGATGACAATGCCGGCATTCTGCGGGATCGCCGGTCATCCGATACGCCTTTCTACAGTGTAGGCGCGATTTTCCGGTCGCCGAGCGATGAACACTACTACGGCCTCGGCCAGAACCAGGAGGGTTTCCTCGATCATCGCGGCCACACGGTCGAGTGCTGGCACAACTACCTGGCCGCAGGCGGGCCAAGCATCTGTATGCCTTTCGTAGTTACAAACTATGGATATGGATTGATCTGGGACAATCCCTCCAAAACCACAATCAAGGCCGGATTCAACGAAACGATAGGGTGGGATTCCGAAGTCGGCGATCGCGTTTCGTTCTTCGTGATCGCCGGCAGCGATGCCGACGAAATTTACTCCGGCTATCGCCTGCTTACCGGCGCAACTCCGATGCTGCCCAAAGCGGCTTACGGCTATATTCAATGCAAGCAGCGCTATTCGACTCAGGCCGAAGTGCTCTCCGTCGCCCAGGGATACCGCGAGCGCCATCTTCCCGCCGACATGATCGTGATCGATTGGTTTTATTTTTCAAAAATGGGCCAGATGGATTTTCTTTCCGACGCGTGGCCCGATCCCGACTC
Source organism: Candidatus Sulfotelmatobacter sp. (assembly GCA_030044775.1). GTDB lineage: Bacteria > Acidobacteriota > Terriglobia > Terriglobales > Acidobacteriaceae > Sulfotelmatobacter. Next base: position 4,429 of record JASICF010000443.1, read on the forward strand.
CATGAACCGGCAACTGCATGATATGGGCTTTCAATCGATGATCAGCGTGTGGCCGCGTTTCATCAAGGGATCTCGCTACTATGATTTTCTGAAGGATAAACGCTGGTTCGAACACCTAGCCGACGGAACACCGACCGACGGCCTGCCGTACGACCTTGCCGGTTCCGACATCGACACGACGAATCCCGAAGCAGCGCGCTGGTATTGGGAAGCGATTCGCGACAACATCATCAGCAAAGGCTTCGATGCCATCTGGGCCGATGAAACCGAACCCGACCTGCCGCCCGATGGCAGCTATTTCTTTGCCGGGCCGGGCACGCAATTCTTTAACATTTATCCGCTGACGCATACTGCCGCGATCTACGATGGCTTCCGCCGCGATGTTCCGCATCGTGCGTTGATTCTCTCTCGCGACGCTTATCTGGGCTCCCAGCGGAACGGCACCATCGTCTGGTCTTCAGATATTTTTCCTACGTGGGACACACTGAAGCGGCAGATTCCCACCGGCCTCGACTTCGCGGCTTCCGGGATGGCTTACTGGACGAACGACATCGGGGGCTGGCAATACTTACCTCCTGAACATCATCCCGAGCATCCACCGTTGCTCGATCCTTCCGACGCCCGCGACAATGTCGGCGACTATGACGATTACCCCGAGCTCTACACGCGCTGGTTTGAATACGCCGCTTTTCTTCCGATTTTTCGCGCGCACGGAAGCCGCAAATTCAACGAAGTGTGGTCGTATGGAAAAGCCGCCGAACCGATACTGGAAAAGTATTTGAAACTGCGCTACCAGCTACTGCCCTATATTTATTCGCTCGCGTATAAAACATACGAAACCGGCGCGCCCTTCATGCGGGCTTTGTTCATGGATTTTCCCAACGATCCCAAGGTCGCCGATCTCGGCGACGAATACATGTTCGGCCCGGCCTTTCTCGTCGCCCCAATCACGGAGCAGGGTGCAACCACGCGCGCGGTTTATCTTCCCGGAGGAGCGGATTGGTACAACTACTGGACAAACCAACGCATTCGCGGCGGACAGACCATAACCGTCGACTCTCCTATCGACACCCTGCCGCTTTTCGTTCGCGCCGGCTCAATCGTTCCATTGGGCGATACCATCGAAAGCACGAAACAGAAGCAGAACATCGCAAAAATTGTGATTCATCCGGGCACAGATGGCGACGCGGTTATTTATAACGACGATGGATTAACCTACGCTTACGAGAAGGGCGAAAGCAGTATCACGCATCTGCATTGGAATGACTCTGCTCAGCAACTCACGCACACTGGCGCTCAGGCGTGGACCGAACCCGATTCTGCAATCATTAAACTGGTGAAGCCGTGACTTGCCACGCTCATTTCTTAGTTCTGATGATTCAGCGGCAGACTAGGTTTTGGATCATGGACGCCGGGAACAATCCCTTTTCCTTCTTCGAGAGAAAAAAACCGGTCGACCGCAGGCAGGCTAACATGCTCGACCTTACCGCTGGGCCATCGGATTTCGACACCATCTACCTTGGTCGCTTCTGCCAGTCCAAAATGAAGGCGAAAATCGTTGGACGAAGCGTAGCTGCCGCCGCTGATCACATCGCCTCGCTGCCGGACGCCGGCTGCCGAAACATAAACCGTCGCGCCTACGGCGTCGCGCGGGCTTTTCGGCCCTCCAATCAATTGCAGCGCGACCCAGTGATTCCTGGTCGCATATACGTTGCGCAACAGAACCGGCGGCCCTTGCAGTTGGTTGATCACCACGTCGATTTTCCCGTCATTAAATAAATCGCCGAAAGCCGCGCCCCGCGCCGTCAGAACGGCCGCCAGCCCGGTTCCCTTCACCGCAGGTACGGTTTCGAACTTTCCATTGCGCAGATTATGAAAGAGCAGCGGACGCTCGGCGAACGTCGTGCCCCAGTCTGTCTTATCGACTCCCGGATAGACATGCCCATTCGCGACAAAAAGATCTTTCCAACCGTCGTTGTCATAATCGAGAAATCCAGTTCCCCACCCCAGAAACGGAATCGTTACTTCGGCGATGCCGGCCTGGTAACTGACATCGGTAAAATTGGCGCCGCCGTCATTTCGATAGAGCGGATTGTAGTCGTCCGAAAAAACTGTGTTGTACAAATCCAATTGCCCGGTGTTGAGATAGTCGCCCACGGCAATTCCCATCGAGGCGGTTTCCCGTCCGTTTTCATTCAACGCGTAACCGGATGTGTAGCTTGCGTCTTCGAAGGTTCCATCACCCTGGTTGAGATACAGATAATTTGGGGTCGAGTCGTCTGCGACCATCAAATCCACCTTGCCGTCGTTGTTCACATCGGCGAAAACTCCGGTCAAACCGTAATATCGATTCTTGTCCGCAACACCGGCCTTCACGCTCACGTCAGTGAAGGTTCCGTCACCATTATTGTGAAACAGGTGATCTGGCTCGCCCAGCAATCCGCGTGGCCCACACATGACTTTCATCCCGCGAAACATGCAATCGGCAAATCCAACCGCCGCGGATCCCGGCACCGGCGGATGATCGAGATCGTAATGGACGTATCCGGGAACGAAGAGGTCGAGCCGCCCGTCTCCGTCGTAGTCGCCGAATGTGGCGCCGGTTGACCAGTTGCCCAACGCAACTCCGGCTTTTTCAGCGACGTCGGTGAAGGTTCCATTGTGGTTGTTGTGATACAGGCGATTCTTGCCGAAGTTCGAGACATAGATATCCGGCCAGCCGTCGTTGTCGTAATCTCCGATGGCCACTCCGAAACCCCACCGATCGTTGGTCACGCCGGCTTGCTGCGCGACATCGGTAAACGTGCCGTCATGATTGTTGTGAAATAGAGCGGCCTGCGGCGGCGTGGTTTTTCCCGACATTGCGTCGTAGGTCGAGCCATTCACCAGATAAATATCGAGCCAGCCGTCGTTGTCATAGTCGAGCAATGCAACGCCCGAGCCGACGGTTTCCAGAATGAAGCGCGGGTCTTCGTCTCCCATCACGTGCTGCCAGCCGGTCAAGCCCGCTTTTTCCGCCACATCCTGAAAAACGACGGGCCCGTTCTCGACAAATCCGCCGGCGGTAATCGGCCGCTTCTCGCCATCCAGAACCGCCGCGTGCGCCCCGCCGGTAGAAACCGCGCCCTGGGTCTGCATGGCTGCAGCAGGCTCGGTTGTCTTGTGAGTAGAATCCTGAGGTTCGAGTGTTGATGCGATACCGAGGATGGCCAGCAATCCCAGAGCGAAGTTTCGCTTCATTTCAAGCGGCATGATCCGCGCTCACGCGATCCATCCCCCGCCGACTACGATATCGCCGTCATAGAACACTGCCGCCTGTCCCGGCGTGATTGCGCGCTGTGGCTGATCGAACGTCACAAGAATCTCATCGTTCCCGGTACTCTCAATCGTGGCGGGAGCCGGCTCATGACGATGCCGGATTTTTACGGCTACCCGCATCGGCTCGTCGAGGCCGTCGACCGAAATGAAATTGACCCGCATTGCGCGTAGCGTGCGCGAATACAGTTGCTCGTCGCCGCCTACAACCACCTTCTTTTCCGCTCCGTTGATTTGAATCACGTACAGCGGCGAGCCGGTGGCAACACCCAACCCCTTGCGCTGGCCGACGGTGAAGTTGTGAATGCCGCTGTGCTCGCCGATAACTTCGCCGTTGGCCGTAACTAGCTCACCGGCGGTGTCGGGCAAAAATTCGCCGCTTTCGGCCAGATAAGCATCGATAAAGCGCTTGTAGTCGCCGCCAGGCACGAAGCAGATTTCCTGCGAGTCCGGCTTCTCGGCGAGAGCAAGACCATGCTTCCGCGCAAGCTCGCGAACTTCGGGCTTGGTCATTTCGCCGAGGGGAAATAGCGTGCGACTCAACTGCTCTTGCGTGAGACCAAAAAGAAAATACGTCTGATCCTTGCTGTTGTCGGCGGGACGCTTCAGGAGCCAGCGGCCGGTCGAATCGTCGAATTCGACGCGCGCGTAGTGACCGGTGGCGACAGCATCGGCGCCAATCTGCCGGGCCACGACGTGGAGCTGATCGAACTTCAAATGATTGTTGCACAGGCTGCACGGAATCGGCGTGCGTCCGGAAAGATACTCGGCGACGAACGGACGCACCACATCGCGCTCAAAGCGCTCTTCGTGATTCACCACATAATAGGGAATGCCAAGATGTTGCGCCACGCGCCGCGCGTCGTAAACGTCGTCGAGAGAGCAGCAGCGTCCGGTGACTTGTTCGGGCATGCCGTCACGTCCAGCAAGCCGCCGCTGATTCCAGAGCTGCATGGTCAAGCCGATGACGTTGTGCCCGTCAGCACACAGCATAGCCGCAACGGTGGAAGAGTCGACTCCACCGGACATAGCCACGGCGATGGTTCTATCTGACGTTTTCACTGTTCGCAATCTTCCCTAGACTATTATCTCGCATCAGGATGGGGCATGCAGGGAATGCGGGAGGCGGACAAAGGTCGGTCTTGCA
>JASICF010000052.1 GCA_030044775.1 Candidatus Sulfotelmatobacter sp.
TAAACCCCGTACGGTCCGGTGGAACTGATGTCCGTTGCCGGGACGCCCAGGTGCTGGAGAAATGCGCTGTAATCGGAGCCGCTGCCCAAGTCTCCGACGCGCACATCATCTTCCAACGCAGCCGCCGGCATTCGCCGCGAATCACCGTCGCTAGGCGACTGCGAGGCGGCAGAGGGATGGTCGCTCTTTTGCCAAGCCTCGTAAAGCGTTCCTCCTTTTGGACTCGGCACGGCAGTGGCAATATCGCGCAAAAACTGCTTCAAGCTTGGGACGGCCGACGCGCCAAACTTGGATCCGGAAACCGCCACATCCATATTGAAATAGGCAGGGGACTTCGTAAGCGCCGCTTCGTTTTGCTCGGCCCATTCGGTCGAGCCCAATAATCCTTCTTCTTCCCCATCCCAGCTGGCAATGACCACGGTTCGTTTCGGCTTCCAACCAGACTTCAACAACTCGCCCATTCCGTGAACGCTTTCGAGCATTGCTGCGGTTCCGCTGTTGGGGTCAACGGCTCCATAAACCCACGCATCGCGATGATTGCCTGCGACCACCCACTCGTCTGGCGTGTCGCTCCCTCGAACCAAGCCGATCACATCCCAGAGGCTGCGAAATTGATAGTCCTGCTTGAGGTGCATTTTCACGCGTACTGGACCGGGACCGACGTGGTAGGTGAAAGGCAACGACCCCTGCCACTCGCGCGGGGAATCGGGCCCGCCAAGATTCTGCAGAATGGGCCAAGCGTCATGATAAGAGAGCGGCGTGACCGGGATTCTCGGCATTTGCGCGGATTGCTCAGGAGAAATGCGCTTGCTCGCGGGCAGCGTGGGCAGCGAAGCAAATCCGGGAGTGGTCGGATCGCCGGGAAATTCAAACATATATCCGACCGATCCACGCTGCGCGCCCGTATCTGGACGCCACGGACCGGCGGGATATTTATCACCGCGCCGCCAGCCATCGTCGAATGGATCGGAATAAATGATCACGCCGGCCGCGCCACGCTCCTGCGCGATAAACGCTTTCACGCCACGAAAATTTTGCCCGTAGCGCACCAGCACAATCTTTCCTCGCACATCGATACTCATCTTTGCGAGAGCGTCAAAATCGTCCGGCGTGCCGTAGTTGGCGTAAACGATATCGGCCTCAACATCTCCCGATGGCGACATGCTGTTGAATGGCGTTACGACACGGGGATCGTCGTCGTAAGGATCGCCATCCACGTGCTCGCGCGTGGGCCCGTGCATCTGCACTCCGGCGGGGGCAGTGATATCGACGCTGATCTCCTGCGGATAATTGAACCAGGCTTTGTATTCAAGGATTTCGGTTTCGAGCCCAGCTTCGCGGAATTTTTGCGCGACGTAATCTGCCGTGGCCTTGTCTTCCGGCGTGCCCGCCATGTGTGGGGCTTTCGTCAGAACGCGGAGATGCTCTTCCGCCAGCTTGGGATCGGGAACGGCGAGAAAACGAGACTCGGAAACTTTTTCCGAGGAAGAGTCGCGAAAACCGAAGATGCTATCGGCAGTCGAGGGCGCACCTATCGCATGGCTCCCGCTTGCGACCATAGCTAACAAGCATAGAAGAGCCGCGAAAAGCACCGCTGGTTGAAAACGTCGCATGAGGTTACCGAAAGAGAATACTTAAGGTAGCACAGCGGGCACTGGCTGGCGGTCGAGGCGATGCTCTACCTTATCTGCCCGCTCCCGATGATCTCGTATTTCGATGAAGTAAGCTCTGCCAGGGCAAACGGGCCCCTGCAATGGAGTTTCTGCGTGCTGATGCCCATCTCAGCGCCGAAGCCGAACTCCGCACCGTCGGTAAAACGGGTGGAAGCATTCCAATAAACTGCAGCCGAATCGACTGCGCGCAAGAACTGACGAGCGTTGGATTCGTTTCGCGTCACAATTGAATCCGAGTGCTTTGTCGAATAGCGATTGATATGCGCGATGGCCTCGTTCACATTCGCCACCACACGCACGGCCATACAGAGCCGGAGATATTCCTCGCCCCAGTCTGGCTCTGAGGCGGGCTCGATTTCGGCATTGTTTGCCAAGCGGCACGCTCTGTCGTCTCCGCGAACTTCGACTCCGGCGTCAATCAGTTTTTGTACGATTCGCGGAACATATTCCCCCGCGATGTTTTCATGCACCAGCAATTTCTCGGCAGCGTTGCACACCGAAGGGCGCTGCGTCTTGGCATTGATCACGATGCGATCCGCCATATCGAAGTCGGCCGATTCGTCGACGAAAATGTGGCAGTTGCCCGCTCCGGTTTCGATCACGGGCACTGAAGAATTTTCGGTAACGAATGCAATCAATCCCGCGCCTCCCCGCGGAATGATTACATCGACCAGGCCGCGAGCTTTGATCAGTTCCTGCACGGAATCGCGCGTGCTCGAATCGAGCAACTCGATCGCGCCTTCTGGAATTCCCGTCACGCCGGCAATGATCTTTACTAATTCCTGGTTGCTTCGTGCCGCTTCCTTGCCCCCGCGCAGGACAATTGCGTTTCCGGTCTTGAGCGCGAGCACAGCGGTATCAACGGTCACATTCGGCCGCGACTCATAAATAATTCCCACCACTCCCAACGGCACTCGGACTTTGCGAATCTTTAAGCCGTTCGGGCGCGTCCATTCTGCCAGCGTCTCTCCGATTGGGTCGGGTAAAGCGGCAACGTCGCGCACGCCTTGCGCCATCTCCTGGATTCGCGGTCGCGTAAGCAGCAAGCGGTCGCGCATCGCACCTTCGAGACCAGAACTTCCTACATCCTCGCAATTGGCTGCGAGTATGGAGTCGGCCCGGTGTTCGATGGCATCGGCGATTGAAAGCAGCAAAGCATTTTTTTCTGCGGTCGATAGTTGCGCAAGCTTCGATGCGGCTCCTCGCGCGCGCAGAAGCTTCTCACGTGTGCCGACTTGATTTGCGACGGTAGCCGCCATTACTTTCTCCCGTTGTATGGTGGAAAGTATGTCCCGGTTTTGCCTTGCATGGCCAGCGCAATACCTTGCGGATGGCGCCCATTCACGATGGCCACATTCACTCCCGCTTCACTCGCAAGTTTTGCCGCGCGCAGTTTCGAGATCATTCCGCCACGCCCGAGCGAATTCTTTCCATTGCACTGCGCTTCCAGCGCCGGAGTCAACTTGCGCACGACACGTACCAGTTTCGACCGCTTGCGCGGTCCCTTGCCTCCGTTTGGCATGTAGAAGCCATCGACGTCGGTAAGCAGTAGAAGCCAATCCGCCTTCACTGCGGTCGCCAGCAGGGAGCTGAGTTCGTCGTTGTCGCCGAATGCACCCACCAGCTCGCGCACCGAGACGCTATCATTCTCATTGACGATGGGAACAACGCCCATATTCAAAAGTTCGGCGAGAGCGTTTTGCAGGTTGCGATAACGGATGGGAGAAGTGAAGTCGTCGCTCGAAAGCAGCAACTGTGCAACGACTTTCTTGCCAAAAAACAGGCGCTCGTAGGTGTGCATCAGCTTGCTTTGTCCGACGGCAGCGCACGCCTGCATGCAAGGAACATCGTTCGGACGCTTGCCGAGCCCAAGTCCGGACATTCCGGCGGCAATGGCTCCGGAGGTGACGATCAAGTATTCGTTCTTATTCAGATCGAACTGATCGACAATGCCGCGAAGCAGGTTGGCATCAATCTGACCCCCCGGCGCAATAAGGCTGGTACCGACTTTAATGACAACTCTCATGCGCGCACCTTAAGTTCCTTGAATGGTAACGCAGTCAACGCCGGAGGAGTCTTTCGGCGGCGTTTCGCCGAAGGTATTTCACGATTCGCCCGGACTGGAGAGGAAACCGGACAGGGGACAATGTCACTATCCTGCAATTAAAATAAGCTTCTGGCAAGATGAAAAAACTTGCCACTTTTTGCACCATTTTTTGAACTATTTTTTGAATTATGACAGCGTCCAATGCAACGATCCGCTTTTCCAATCGCGTCGAAGCCTACGTGCGCTACCGGCCGGGCTATCCGCCGGAAGCGTTAAAAACGCTGGAGAACAAGTGCGGTTTGTCGGCGAACCATGCAATCGCTGATATCGCCTCGGGAACCGGCATCTGGACCCGAATGTTGCTGGAGAACGGAAACTCGGTTTACGGCGTCGAGCCGAACGCGGAGATGCGAGCCGCGGGCGAACGGCTACTAGCGGGATTTCCGAAGTTCACCAGCGTCTCCGGAACGGCCGAGGCGACCACCCTGCCAGATCATAGCGTTGATTTCGTGACTGCGGCGCAAGCAGCGCACTGGTTCGATCGGGCGCGGGCGCGACAGGAATTTGTACGAATCTTGAAATCGGATGGCTGGTTGGTGCTTCTCTGGAACGAGCGCGTAACCGGCTCGACCGCGTTTTTGCGCGATTATGAGCAGTTGCTTCTGAAATATGGGACTGATTACCAGGAGATTCGCCACGAACACACGACCGATAAGATCAATCAGTTCTTCGATCCCGCGCCGTTTGAAGAACGAGTCTTCGACATGCGGCAGAAGTTCGACTACGCGGGCGTAGAAGGGCGGCTGTTGTCGTCATCTTATGCGCCGGGACCGGAACATCCGCAGCATGTGCCGATGCTGCGAGAGTTGCGGCGCATATTC
>JASICF010000004.1 GCA_030044775.1 Candidatus Sulfotelmatobacter sp.
TTCCACCGCCGTCCACAACTCTTCGGCGGAATTCAGCTTCTTAATCCCGATCGCGGCGGCTTCCTGCCTGGGTTTGAGCACCCACGGCGGCGGCACGTGATCGAGGTAATAACGGATATCGTCGTGATTAAAGACAGGAATAAAATCCGGGACGCGAACGCCATGGTCCAACGCTCGCATGCGCATGGCCAGCTTGTCGCGGAAATAGCGCATCGTGGTCAGGCCCATGCCAGGGATGCGCAGGTGCTCGCGCAACGTTGCGGCGGTTTCCATGTCGTATTCGTCGAGGGCGACGATGCGGTCAATTTTCTGCGTGCGCGCAAAATGCGTCACCGCCTTGACGATGTCGTCGAGGACGATGCCCGCGGGAAGATAAAAGACATCGTCGAGGCTTTCGCGCGGCCAATCGGCGTCACGCAGTTTCTCGGCGGTAAGCAAAAAGACGCGGCAACCCTGGCGCTTGCACTGGCGCATGAATTCCTGGCCTTTTTCGTAAGTCGTGATGCACAGGAAATTCGGGGCGCGTGATTGGGGCATGAAAGCGGCTCAAAGATCGGGGCGGAGAGAATATCACGATTGTGATGAGGATCACATCGGATATTTGGATGGCTCCGTGCGTTTCTTTCAATCTTGGCGCGATTGGGGTATATTCTCAGGCCGGCTGAAAAGGCGTTTTTTATAGCGGGAAAATTACTCGCGTGAACGGAGGCTCTCATGGCTACGCAAACTCGTCCGGAAGGCAAGGCACGCATCTTCGGGGAAAATATCGAAAGCGATCTGGCATCGCGGTTTCTGCGGGTGGTGGAAGTAGCGGCCATCGCTTCGGCCCGCACCATGGGCCAGGGAGAACGCAAACTGAGCGATCAGGTGGCGACCGAAGCGATGCGGCGCAGCATGGAATCGATCCCCATGCGCGGCACGATCGTGATCGGCGAAGGCGAGCGGGACGAAGCGCCCATGCTTTATATCGGGGAAAAAGTCGGCGCCGACTTTCCCGACGGACGCGAAGTGCCGGAAATCGATATCGCGGTCGATCCGCTGGAAGGCACGAATCTGTGCGCAACGGGGGCTCCTGGATCGATCACTGTCCTGGCTGCCTCCGAGCGGGGAGGGTTGCTCAATGCTCCCGACTGCTACATGGAAAAGATTGTGGTCGGGCCATCTTGCAAGAATGCGGTCGAGCTCGATGCACCGGTCGCAGACAATCTGAAAAATATCGCCAGGAGACTGGAGCGCGACGTGGAAGACCTGGTGGTGATTGTGCTCGACCGTCCGCGGCACGAGAAATTGATTGCCGATATCCGCGCGGCGGGAGCGCGCATCCGGTTGATTGGAGACGGAGATCTTTCTGCCGGCATCGCGGCGGCAGTCATCGGTACCGGGGTGCACGCGGTGATGGGATCGGGCGGGGCGCCGGAAGGCGTGATTACCGCCGCCGCGATTCGTTGCCTCAACGGCTATATGCTCGGGCGCCTGGTCGTGAAACCCGATCAGGAAGAGCGCCTCGCACGCATGGGCATTAAAGACAAGAACAAAATCTACGAGGCGCAGGATCTCGCGCCCGGCCGGCAACTTATCTTCGCCGCGACTGGCGTTACCGACGGCGCGCTACTCAAAGGCGTCCGATTCTTCGGCGAAGGCACAAGAACGTCGTCGGTGATTCTCACCCTGCAGACCGGCAAAGTGCGCTTCATCGAGAGCATTCATCTCGAAAAGGGGCCGGATGTGAAAGTGCGGTTTGCGTGAGAACCCGCAACCCCAAGTTGACAGCTGAGGCGCAATCATCTAGACTAATAACCTAGACTGATTATGAAAACGGTGGGTCTATTCGAAGCTAAACAGAAACTTTCCGAACTGGTAGAGCGCGCCAGCACTGGCGAGCGCATCGGAATTACCCGGCGTGGCAAGCTGGCTGCTGTCATTGTGCCAGTGCAGACAAGACAGAGCGTCAAAGAAATCTTCGATGATATCGAAGACATCCGAAGACACGTGAATCGCTCTAAGCCATTCACGGTGAAACAGCTGATCGAAGAAGGTCGGGTCTGAAAAGCTTCGTCCTGGATGCTTCGGCCGCCCTGGCTCCCTTTCTGGATAATCCTGCTCCGGATCTGGCAACCCGAGTTCGACAAAGCTTCGAACGTGGTTGCCAAGCAGTGGTGCCTGCCTTGTGGTACTTGGAAATGGCCAACGGATTCGCCATCGCCGAACGCCGCGGCATTCTGAGCGCTTCAGCTGCCCAACGCTGTCTCAACAGCATCGAGGGCTTGATGGCTTCGGCTATCGCGGAGAGCGCAAGCGCGATTTCACTGAGGCAAGCTTTCTCTGTAGCGCGGGCGTATCATTTGTCGGCTTACGATGCCGTCTACCTGGAAACGGCCCGGCACGAGCGACTCCCGCTGGCGACACTAGACCGCGCTCTGGCTCAGGCTGCCTTGAAGGCTGGCGTGCCATTATTCTCGTGAAGAATCCCTTCGCGGCGCAATCGAATTGGAACGCCGCCGCTCCTTAATCAAGGACGTGTCATCCGGTTCTAGCCCTCCCTACCTCGCCGGAACCCAAATCTGCTTGGGCGCTACCAACTGCGCCTTCGGGACTTCGGTTGCGATTCTCACACGCTGCAGCCCCGCTTTCTTTGGTGGCTTCGCCAGGAAGGTGAGCAGGTACTGGTGCGTGAGCCGGCTCGTCTGGTCATCCAGATAAGGAGAGAAAGTCACAGGCGGTCCCGTCATGCCAATGTAGTAGGCCTCGCCGCCGGTCTGGTCGGCGAGCTTCGCCATGTAGAGTTGGCCCCAGTAGGTCAAGTAGAAATCATGGCCAAAGTGACCCATGCCAGGCGTGTAAATGGCGGAGACGATAATGCCAGCTTTCAGGGCATCGCTGATAGCCGCATCAAGATAAGGATCAAGAAAGTCAGCCGAGCCGTAATAGCGGTCGATGCCGTCGGAGATCATCAGCACTTCACGACGGGCCGCTCCGGTCGGCCAGCGCTTCACGAGATCGCTGACGGAGAAATAGGGGCTGCCATTGATGCCGGCGATCCCGGTGGGTAGCCGCAGCGCCTTGGCCACGGCTTCGTGATCGGTGGTGAGAGTTTGCGCCATCTGCGCGATGCCGTTCTGCATGTATGCGAGACCGATCTTCGTGGCCGGAGGCTGGTCAAGAACGAACTTGCGAATCGGCTCCAGTTGAGAGCCAAGGGTCATGTTCGCTCCGTCATCGATAAGAATGAAGTATTCGAGATCGGCGTGATCGCCCTGGGCCGGAGTCCACTCGGTAACTGTGTCGCGGTCTTTGCCTTCCCTTACCAACACATCCTGCTGACTTACCTCCGGAGGGTTTGATCCTTTGCTGGCTTCGACCGTCACCACTGTGTGGACGGGAATTCCGTTCCCTGGTTCGGCCTGTGCCGAAAGGCAGGGTGCTGCACAAAGGCAGACCGCTGCGGCAAAGGCGGTGCTAAACAGAACATTGTGAGTATTCATACTTGCTCCTTGCAATCAAGTGTTCCAAAAATTTCGATGTACGTGTGAAAAGCCGTTATTTGGTTAGATGTACGGCGGGGTTGGAACGAAATGCCGGTTTCTCCCCCTTTTTTAAAGGCCTGGAAGCTATTTTGTCATCCCATCGCGATTTGATCCGGGTTCGAAACCACATTACTTGCGTCATTTACACCATCCCGCATGGGGATAATCCCCCAAACTGATGAATGCGGTAACATGCCGGGGACACGGGGTCGAGGGCCCTTTTTATTTACAAGTTGCGGTGTTGCAATGTTTTGCGTCACCTGTTAAGAATTTCAGCAGTCGCGAGTCCAAGGGCAAATCGCGTGCAAATGCAGTTTCTGCAGGAGTCGGCTTGTGGCGCTGCGACCGTACAAATCGAACCCCAGGACTAGGTGCGTATCCCGCGACTTAGCGTATTTCATTTTTTTCCTGATCCTCTCCGCCTGCCGGGTTTTTGCGGTGGAACATCCGGTTCCGCTGGATCCGAAAGCCGATCCCTCCACCTGCCTGGCTTGCCACGAGGATAAAACCAAAGGCAAGGCAGTTCACTCGGCGATGGCGATGGGCTGCATGAGCTGCCACGAAATCCGGGTCAGCCATGACATCACCCACGTCAAGCTGATCACGACCACCACTCGCGCTCTTTGTCTCACCTGCCACGCGGATAAGAATGCAGCCGATCTTAAAGGAACAGTCCACCCTCCCGCAGTGCGCGACTGCGTAAAGTGCCACGATCCGCATTCTTCCGACAACAAGTTTCAGCTGTTGAAGGCCACGTCGGGAGATCAGAAGGAGAATCTTTGCCTCACCTGCCACAACACTGGCCTCAATACGCCTGAGAAGGGCAGCCGTCACGCCGCGCTCGACATGGGTTGTGAGACCTGCCATACGACCCACAAGACGGGCGAAGTTGGAAAGGCCGAATTCGATTTCCACCTGACTAAATCCTCGCCGGCTCTCTGCCTCGATTGCCACGATCCGAAAGACGCCAGCCTGCAGAAAGCCCATTCGAACCAGCCTTTCGAAAAAGCCGATTGCCTGAGCTGCCACGATCCCCATCAATCGGCTGCGCCGAAACTGATGGCGAAGTTCATGCATCCGCCGTTCGCCGATAAGCAATGCGATGTATGCCATGCGCCGGCGAAAGACGGCAAGGTTGTTCTCACGCAAGCCGATGCCAAGTCGCTCTGTGTGACCTGCCACTCCGAGAAGGCCGACCAGATTGACAAAGCCAAAGTGCCGCACCCAGGAGCGGCGGGGGATTGCACCGATTGCCACAGCCCGCACGCGAGCGCGCAACCTGGGCTTCCCAAGACGAATGGCGTGGATATCTGCCTCGGCTGCCACAGCGATATAGCCGATCAGGGCAAGAAACATGTGCTGCATCAGCCTGTATTCAAAGAAGCTTGCGGGACGTGCCACGATCCGCACGGCAACGAGAACGATCATCTCCTGCGGGTTGCCTCCCCCAATAAGCTTTGCCTGGAATGCCACGGGCCGGATGCGAGTCCGCAGAAGCTGGAGAGCGAGCACGTCGTCACCATCTTTGATGGCAAAGTGAAGCTGCCCGAAGATTACTTCGCAAAGGTGCCGGTTCTTCCGATCCAATATGGGCTCGGACACCCGGTCGAGCGCCATCCTTATTCAGACCTGGTTGATCCCAAGGACCGCGCGCATGTGCTGATTCCGATGAACTGCCTTACGTGCCATCAGCCGCACTCTTCGGCGCAGGCTGGTCTGCTGGTGAAGGACCAGGCCAACAACATGGAGTTTTGCCACAGCTGCCACAAAGGCATGATTGGCCCGCAGGGCAACGGCCCGGTGATTGTCCCCGGAACACAGAATCCACCACCCGAAATTCCTACTCCGAAAGGAGCGCACTAGTCATGAAAAAGAATCTTCCGAATCTTGCTGGCAAGAATTTTTTGGCGGCGCTGGGGTTCGCCATCCTATTCGCGATCTGGGCCGCGCCGGGTTTCGCTCAGCAGAATAATCAGAAGCCGCTGCCGCCTCCTCCGGCGCAGAATGGGCCGCTGAAGTTCAACACCACCAATATCGTCTGGCCGCAGCCGCCGGCGATCGCGCGGGTGAAGTATCTCGATTATTTTTCCGCCGAAAAAAAACCGGCGGAGAAACAGCAGGAAGTGAAGAAAAAATCGTGGATGGACCGCATGGCGGGAGTCGATCCGACAGCCGCCACTAAGCAGAACGGCACCAAACCCCGCTTCCAGCTGGGAACTCCGTATGGATTGGCCGTCGATTCCAAAGGCCTCGTGTATGTAGCCGATACAAAAGTCGGAGCCGTCTTTATTTTCGATCCGGAGAGCAAAGACATCGGGTTCATCAAGCACGGCGTTGATGCGAGATTCGGGAGGATTTTCGGCCTGGCAATCGACGACGCCGACCGGCTCTTCGTTGCCGACGGCCAGTACAACCACGTACTGGTTTTCGACAAGAATCACAAGCTGCAGGGCCAGTTCGGCGACGGCATGCTGAACGATCCCGCCGGGCTGGCGATCGACGAACAGAACCGCTTCCTTTATGTCGCCAACACCGGATCCGATCAGGTCCTGGTCTTCGACGCCGATAATTTCAAACTGCTGCGCAAGATCGGCACAGCCGGCAAAAACCACACCCTGACCGACAATGGCAATTTTTCCGATCCAACCAACGTCGCCGTCGATAAAGATGGAAATCTCTATGTCACCGACACCATGAATGACCGCATCGAGGAGTTCGACGCCGACGGCGAGTTTATCCGCACGTTCGGCAAAAATGGCGACGGCCCCGGCGAATTCACCCGGCCGAAGGGCATCGCAGTCGATTGCGACGGCCACGTCTGGGTCGCGGACGCGGGCATGAACCGCATTCAAATCTTCACCCAGGAAGGCTATCTCCGGCTGATTCTTGGGGAATTCGGCTGGCTTCCCGGCCAGTTCCAGGCTGTGGCCGGAATCACCATCGATAGCAAGAATCGCGTGTTTACCAGCGAGCAGTATATGGGCCGCGTTCAGATGTTCCGCTACATCACCAACGCCGAGGCGCAGAAAGAATATGATGCCCGCGCGGCTGAGCTGGCAAAGGCCGGGCAGGACGACAAGAAGCTGGATGCAAAAGCTCCTTCGGCTCCCGCACCGGACGCGCAGAAATCAGCCCAGCCGGCTCCCGGCTCGGTGCAAGCCGCAAGCAAGCCACAGTAATCGCTGGTGCAAGCCTTCAGCCGAGCTTGGAACGACAAGCGCACAACGCGGATGCTTCAGCGTAACGTACGGTGTCGAACAGACCGGCCCGGATACTATAAACGCTGTATGGCGAGCCGACACTCGGTGGGCATACATTCTCACGCACTCAATGAGCGACCGGGAGCAGTATCTCAGCTTCTCCAATCTCGAAAATGACCGGCCCGTTGTGGCCTTCTGTAGCGCCTGCGGCAGGCGGTTCGAGGCGCGGCCGGAACCGGATAAGCGCATCGACGATCTGATTCTTGAGGTCCGCGCCGACTTCGACTCACATTATTGCAACCCCCACTAACAGCGTGGCCAGCCCTCAGATTGTGCTGCGGCAGGGATGCGCCGGCTTCACCGCGTGGCGCTTCGGACAGCGCCGCCGCTCAGCATGACAGCGTGAATAAGCCTGTCATGCTGAGCGGAAGGATGAGGAGCACGCTTTCTTTGTCCCCAAACCATCCCTTCTCGCGGGCCAGAGCCTTGTTACAGATCATCGTAAGTCTGCCGGTGGCAGGCGCGGCTGTGATGGATGTCACATTGCCGCGGTGGACTTGCGGATTTGGGACAGGTAGAGATACCTCGGCTGCGAAATGGCTCGCGCTGCGCGGTCGTCCGTCCTTGCTCGCATGACACGATGCATGAGTCTCTGCCAAACCGGCTTCGAACTCACACAAGACCCCTTCCAAACCCATTAAACATTTGGGTCTTTTCACCAACCGGGTGTGGGAGAAGGCTCATTAAAGCTTCTTTCCGCGGCCCTGAAAAAATTTGCAGGACCTACCCGTAATGAGCGAAGTCTCATCATTGCAGTCGTTTACAGCCGGCCCGCTGCGTAATTAAGCAATTCCCATAAAAGGTAACGGCCGTGCATTTCCCCTATGCGGAATTGAAGTACGGAATTGAAAATCAAGGCCTTTATTTTGAGGAGGTTTTAAATCTATGAAACGAGCACTGCAAGCAATGCTGTTTGTCCTGCTGACGGTCGGCTGGATGGCGGCGCAGACTTTCGTACCCACCACCGACGTGTTGGGTGCACACAATAACGGCGG
>JASICF010000444.1 GCA_030044775.1 Candidatus Sulfotelmatobacter sp.
AGCTGCTGAATGCAACTGGCGGCCGAAGACTCTGGAGCTCTTCCGTGACATCGTGATGCTGGCGCGCGATACCGGTATGCGAAACGAAAAGGAACTATACCGAATCCGAATCGAGAACATTGGTTGGGATCGTCATGTCGTTTTCGTTCCGGATAGCAAAACCGTCACCGGCATCAGGGAAGTGCCTCTGAGCGATCGAGCACTTGAGATTCTTCGGCGGCGCAGTGGCGATCACCGCGAAGGCTGGGTGTTCCCATCCAAACGCGCAAAGTCGGGGCACCTAACGACGATGGCTGTTAAATTCCGGCAGGCTCGGGCGAAGGCCGGTTTACCTAAGAACCTGGTGCTCTATTGTGGCAGGCATGACTTTGGCACTCGCGTGCTGAAGAAAACCGGCAACCTGAAGCTCGTTATGCAGACCATGGGACAGAAGGATGTCAAGACTGCAATGAAGTACCAGCATCCGGAGCTTGAGATCGTTCGCACGGCCCTGAACGAAACCGCGCCAGGGGCGCCGCAAGCGGGCGCATAGAGCGATTCCTGGCTACGGCACACTTTACGGCACACCTCGATTTTTGAGGTTTACGACAACTGGCAAGTGCTTGAAAAGAATGGTGAGCGCGGAAGGAATCGAACCTTCAACCTACTGATTAAGAGTCAGTTGCTCTGCCAATTGAGCTACGCGCCCTTGGAGGGAAAAAACTTCCGAGCGGCAATTTTTGATTGTAACACTGCCGCATGATCGACGGGATTCGATGCACGAGGTTGGGGTGATCGGAAGCGCTTCCTTCAAAGCATCGCCAGGGGGCAATCGGAACTCGGCTGCGTAGCCTTGCACAACAAGATTTATGCAGCGCTTGGCAGCAAGCTTCTTATTGGGCAATTCCTGCACGCTCAGCGCAAAGGGAGTTGGGCCAACCCGATAACATTCCTTGCCACGGAAGAAACAAATCAGGACCGTTGCCGGACTTCGGCGGCGAGTCCTGTCGCATGACCTTCGCTCACGACGGGCCGCCGCGGCGGCAAAGAGCCCGAGCCCGGCTGGGTGCGTCGTTCGATGGTACCGATCACCGGGGCGTCCTCGATTCCGCTGGAGTATGCCATGGAAACGAACCTTTGCTCCGAACATAAACGGTCGATCACTCCCCGTTGTCCGCGACTGAGAACCGCCATGGGGAGGATTGGAAAATGCCGGAACATCCAGAGAAAATATACGCGCTGCAAAAACGAAGGCATGAGATAACGCGGCCCGATCGGCGTCTGCACCTGGACCACACCCTCAGAGAGTTTTTCGATCCACATTATTGGTTCACCTGAAACACTGAGTTTGGCCAGAGCACGTCTTGGGCCGCAATTATTGCACCAAGGGTGGTACAAAAGGAAGGCCTTTATGTGAAATTTGTAACAAAAACCCGCGATTTTACCAGCTTGGCCCACCCAACCAGCAGTCGCTCCATTGCCCGAACAGGTCAGCCCGGAATTTCCGGCAACGCCTCAATTCGGTGAATCTCCGCGGCGATGCCGAAATCCTGGCCAACGCGCTCCACCCGGCGCACCTGAGCTTGGCAGCACACCCAGCACTTTTCTCCGGCGGTGAACTCCGGCGGCAGCATCATGACGAGTTCGACTTCAGCCCCTTCGACCAGAGGAGATTGAGTATAGAGGAACACGCCATGCCTGCTCACATCGCGGGTGTGAGCGGTGTGGCTGGTCGAGTCCTGAGCTTTGCGAAGGCGAACGTCCAGCCGCTTCACCAGCCTGTTTCGCGAACGGCGCTCAGTCTTCGGAGTTTTCGATTCGGGCATGTTGGGAGCGCACCTTTGTCGCACTCAGAAACGGAAAACGAGCCCTGTGGATGCGCGAATGCTATTGTGCCGGACAGCAAACGAGCCGGTGACAATATAGTCCAACGTGCCGCGGCAGCCAAGCCGACGTGTGAGGCGGCAATCTATACCCACACCGAGCAATGCGTTGAAGCCATTATTCGTACTCGATGAGCCCGCGCTGGACTCGGTGGTGTGCGCCTCCCCGAACATCGCCTCGGCAAATGGCCGGATCGTATGCGTCGCGTAAGATCCGCGAATCCCTGCGTCAAACGTGTACTGACTGACGCTGCTGGGAACCAGGCATCCCACCGAACCGCAGGCGTTGCCGGGAAGGGCCTGGGAACCGTAAACCCCGCTGACATCGCCGACAAAGCCGAAGAACGGCAAATACTTTTTCTCTGCCGAGATGTTCCAGCCGTTCAGGTTGGCGTGCGAGCCAGAAAAAAGGTTGTCGGCCAGAAAAGAATAGCCGACAAAAACGTTGCTCTGGTTAATGTCTTGCGCCGATGCCACCGCCGTCAGCGCGAGGAATAGACACGCTATCGTGGCAACAGCACCTGAGATTCGCGGCTGTTGCCGCACTTCCCCACCGTCTTGCATCCAACTTCCTTTCAACTCTTATCAAATTGATGTGTTCAAACACTCTAGCATCCTCGAAAGTCGCGCGGGTTTGCTGACGGGATGTTTTTTCTCTATATTCCCGGCGGCATAGGCGTCACGACTTTCACCGAGCAACCCTGATATGATCGCACTTCTATCTATGCTTTCTCGCATTCTCGTAGCTGCCGGGTTGCTACTCCTTTCCAGTGACGCATTGGGGCAGTTAAATATCTCGATCTGTGATTCTGGGATAACGCTCGCGGACTGCGCTGCGCCATCGAGCGATGGCGGGATGAGCTGGGATGCCGCAAGCACATCCACCGCACCTACACCAGACAGTGAAATCCCGCCTGCGCCCCCTTCGCAGCCTTCGATTTCTCTGACTGGTGCAGATCGCGAGCCGTCGAAAGACGAGCCGGAACACTTTCATTGGGGCCGGGCATTGAGAGAATCGTTTACATTTCTTGCAATCGAGCAGGCCTGGGTTGTGCACACTGACTTTCCGTGGGTCGTCTCAGAAAGGGGCGTTCCCTTCAACCATTACTGGCGCGACTACAAGCAGTCGCTCGAACGCTGGTGGGAGGTGGGATGGAGCGCCGGCGAAAATCCCATGTATAACTACGTGGGCCATCCCATTCAGGGTGCGATTACCGAATATATCTTTTTTCAGAACGATCCCAGGAGCCGGCACCTGGAATTTTCGAAATCAAAAGAATACTGGCTCAGCCGTGTCAAGGCCACGATTTACAACGGCGTGTATAGCACGCAGTGGAGCATCGGGCCGATCAGCGAGATGACGGTTGAAAAATATGGATCGAACGATCGGCCACCATGGACGGCTACCAACGCTTTTCCATGCAATCCCAAGGTCGAACTATGCTACTGGGGTGTTGGGAAGGTCAATCTGGTAATGACGCCCGTGGGCGGGCTGGGGTGGGTCTTGGCTGAAGACTGGATGGATAAGAATATTGTCCGGAGGGTCGAACGCAAATCTTCCAATCGGCTCCTGGTCGATACTGTCCGCTGCACTTTTAATCCGATTCGTGCCGCGGGCAACATTCTTCACGGCAACCGGCCGTGGTTTCGTTTTCGCGACGTGCCCGATCCGATTGCAGCACCCCGCCAGTAGATGAGCAATTTTGAACTCATGTCTATCCCTCCGGTCGAAGCGCGGCGTTTTTCTTTCGGAAAGAATTCCTGTCAAGTATTCGTCTTCCTGATTGTGGCCTGCAGTATCGTGCGCAGCCAAAATCCAGCATCTCGAGTAACGAGTGAGAACTGGGACTTCAGCGTCTGGATCGCGGGGGAAACCGGCGAAGAGACCAGCAATTCGTTTGCCCAGGCGCAAATTTGGACCGCCGGCTTGTTCGCCGGACGGATGCTTACCGATGAAACCGGCAAGGGCTGGGGACGCGGCAAGCTTGAGTACGCGGTTGATTTCGTCCCGGCGTTTGAGACCTACGGCAACCAGCGCACGCACGGCATCGGATTCGATCCGGTGATATTGCGCTGGAACTCGGCGCTGCACACGTCGCGCGTTTCACCGTATATCGAATTATCAGGCGGAGGGGTTTGGACGCCAGTGAACTTGCCGCCGGGTCGTACTTCGAATTTCAACTTTATGGCGAAGGGCGGCGGGGGCCTTTATCTAAGAACGCAGCACAGGCAAGCGCTTGACCTCGGTTTGCACTGGTCGCACATTTCGAATGCCAACTTGGGCGCGGACAATTACGAGTTCAATGGTATCCAATTGAGCATCGCATACCACTGGTTTCGATAAGTGATTGTCGATTTCCCGGCGGCGGCCCCGCGAGGCCACGACCCAATCGATCTAAATGTGCGGCCGTTGCTGACGCACGGCGGGTACAACCAGGGCCTGCTCCATCGTGGGAACGTTCGTTCCGCGCAGTCTAGCCTCGACATCGTGCAACTTGTCGGTTTGATCGGTCTGATAATAGGCCTGCACGAGCAACTCAAGCGTGAAGGGGTTGTTCTGATCTTCTTCCAGGTAGCCGATCGCTTCTTCGTATTTCTTCCGATCCATCAGCAGAGTGCCAGCCGCGCCGTTGTAAGACCCGAGAATGACTTTATTCCGGCTGCTCGCCGCCATGTCTGCCAGCTTCTTCAAGCAGACATCGGCAAGAGCGCTATTGCCTGCATGTGCGGCGCGAACTGCGCGAATTCGCAAAATGCGCGAAACTTCGTCCGCTTTATCGCTGAGAGCAATCCTGTGGGTGTGACCTAAAGCTTCTTCGCCCTCCTGAAGATATTTCAGCGCCGTCGCGTCTTCTGCCTGGTACTGCGCCATTTGGCGGTACGCCTGCGCTTCCTGCAAATCCTGATCTTTGGCGTGGGCAGTTTCGGCGATTTCCTGGAACGATCGGTCGGCTTCGGCGAAGTTGCCGTCGCGTACCCACGTCATCGCCTTTTGCATTTGATAAGTCAACCGGTCGGCTTCGTTGTGAGCGAAACGGATGGCCTTGTCGTACTCGACTCGCGCCTTTTCCTGACTGCCCATTAGGGCATAGGTGTCTCCGAGGCCAACTTGCGAAGTCACAAAATCAGGATCGATTTGCAGCGCCGCCCGGTAATGCTGAAGCGAGCCATCGAAGTCACCCGCCATTCGCTTCAGTTCGCCATAGGAATCATGTGGATTCGGCTCGCTGGGAAGCAGGGCAACGTAGCGGTCCATGGCCGCAAACGCTTTGTCAAATTCGCGGTTACGAGCATAGGAATAAGCCAGGTCGTTCAGAGCGGCGGGGAAATCCTGGTCGATGGCCAGCGCTTTCTCCATCATTTTCTGTGCCTGATCCGCGCCTTCTTCGCCCATCAGCCAATTGCCCGCCAAATAAAACAAATGCTTGTCTTTGGGATACATCTCCAGCATATCGTTCATGGCAGAAATGCCGCCGAGGGCATCGCCTTCCTGCACTTTCACGATCCAGGAGACCATCAACTGCTCGCCCGGAGTCAACTTCGGAGCCAATTCCTTTGCCTTCTCGCGCGCCGCGCTGACTTCTTTGGGATCGCTGCCGTTGAAGGCGATCCAGGCCCACGCCAAAGCCAGGTTGGGATCGGCTTTTACGGCTGCGCGCCAGTCGTCATTACAGCGCTCCAGATAGAGGTTCTCGTAATCCTGCATTCCCTTCTCATACAACGCAAGAGCCTGCGGCGACGAAGTGGTCACCGGTAATGAGGTGCTGGCGCCCTCTTTCAGATGATGGGCAAAAGCAGGCACGATGACACACACGCAGAGCGCGAAAACGACAACGGCGTAAATGGAACGGCGCATCGAGGTCTCCGGATTACAGTAATTTCTCTTTTGGAGGGAGGATGACCAGTGCAGAGTAACATCGCAGTAATCAACCACGCAGGTGACGGAAGACGTACGACGAGAGGGCAGTCAAAAGAAATTGCCGTCCAATGGATAAAAAGCCCTGACCGCAGCGGTCAGGGCCTTTTTATTGATTGGCAGGGGTCAGAATGTAATCTTGCCGACGAACTGAACGCCTCTCGGGCCTCCGCCCCCAAGGAACGGATTGCCGATACCGACATCGCCAGTCGCGGTAAGAGCCAGATTTCCGATCCCGCGTCCAGCCGGGTTCAGCCCGTTCGCCGCAGGGTCGGAAATGTAGTTCGGAAGTTCAGGATTCGAAAAGTTCGGGTGGTTGAGGAGATTGAAAAACTCGGCCCGGAGTTGCAGAACCACATGCTCACTGATCGCCGTATTCTTGAACACGGAGAAATTCCACTCCGCGAAGTTTGTTGCGACCAGTTCATTCCTGCCCAAATCGCCGAAGTGTCGAGTTCCCGCTAAACAATTGCTATCGCCGGATCCAGGAATGGCGGTTGTATTGCCAAAGGTGCAAGGCACCTGGAACGAAGCGAGGTTAAGGAAATTGTAGGGAGCGCTTCCGTACTGGATTGGACCGACGACATCGGGACGGTCGAACCCTTCGCCGCTACCGGAGTAATCTCCTTCAAAGTCGTAATTAAGAGTAAAGGGTTGTCCAGTCTGGATGGTCACGGCGCTGTCTACACCCCACCCATCTTTCGCCTTTGCCATGCTTCCGCCACGCTTGGGCAGTTCATAGCCAAGCTGCCAGCTAAAACGCTTGCGAATGTCAAAGTTTGAGTTGCCGCGCTCCGCACGAGTGTTATAGCTGTTATTCGGCTGGGCGGCGTTGGGGATGAAATCGTCGCTGTCGCTGGCGTTGTCAATAGAATGCGACCAGACGAAATTGGCCTGCGAAGTCAAACCGTGCCAGGCGGTCGCCCGCAGGCTGGTTTGCAGGGCGTTGTAATTGGAATTTGCCGTCGACTCCTCTTGGTTGACATAGAAGTACTTAGGGAAATTGGTTCGGGCGACATTGCTCCCGTTGTCGAAGCCCGCGATCGGACAATCCGGAGGAGCTCCACCCAACGGGCAGCTCAGGTCATAAGCCGTAATTTGCGCCTGCGTGGGCTGATTGATATCGCGGAAGCGAAACAGTTTGGTCCCGATGGCCCCCACATAACCGACCTGCAACATCATCTTTCTGTTCAACTGTTGCTGCACATTCAAATTGAAGTTCTGAATATAGGGCAATCGTATATTTTGGCTGGCGCCGAAGAAATCGTCGAGCGGAGTCGGGACGGAGTAAAGCGGACCGGCTCCCAGATTGTTGCCCGAGGTTCCTTCCGAAAAGATAGCGGCCGGTCCGACTCCGGCATAAGCCGGGCCTGGGCAAAAAACGCAGTTGTAAGGAATGTGGCCCAGGAAAATATCCTGGGAGAAAGCGTCATAGAATAAGCCCCATCCCGCCCGAACAACCGTTTCGCCCTTGCCGGTTAAGTCATAGGCGAGACCGATGCGCGGAGCAAAACCGTGGTAGTCAGGCTGGTATAGGCCGCTAGGCCCGCCCGGACTGCCGATTTGAACCTCGGTGCCACCAGCGGCAGGGGTCATCTCGTAAAAGAGGTTGTTCTTCTCGTGTACAACGCCGAAATAGTCCCACCTGAGGCCGTAATTCACTGTGAACTTCGGCGTCCAACGAAATTCGTCCTGAATATAAACGCTGTGATTGTTCTCTATTGTGTGGCGTAGAGTGTCGCCCTCCGAGATCCCTCCGCCGTCCACTATACCGTTCAGTAAATCGCTGAGGTCATTAAAATCGAGACTTCCGCGGAAGCTATTGTCCTGGATCAGCTTGATGGTCGTGCGCCGGAACTCATAACCGAGCTTGAGATCGTGGCGGCCGGTCTTCCACGAGTAATTGTCGATGAAGTGCCAGTTGGCATCGACACGCGAGCGCGGCACCGACCCCGTGGCCCCAATGGGCGAGAAGCTTCCGACATCGATTGCGGGTAGTCCGAAGTTGTAAGAGCTGGTCACGCCGGTGTCCATGCCGATCGAGTTGGGATTGAAGCTTTGATCCTGCGGAAAGAAGCCCTCGGCAAATCGATTCCAACCGAGGCGAGCCTCGTTGATCTGGGATGAATTGATGGTCTTCACGTAGGAGATCGAAACGAGTTGGACGCGAGTGGGTGTGACTGTATTGAAGCCAGGTAACAGGCCAGCAGCCAACTGTGCGAAAGGAAAGCTCTGGGTACTGTTTCCGAAGTAGTAGCGGCCCGTCAGCAAACCCGAGGCGAAATTCTGATCGATTTTCCCAATCAGGCTGTCAATCTTATTCGTGAAGATGGTAGCGGTGGAAAGGTCGTTACCGTTTGGGCAACCACCGTCTTCCGTGCCCACCAGTGATCCGCCATATGTTCCGGGAATATTTGGCGCGGGATAGGGACTCAGGGCAAGGAGCGCAAGCGCTACTGGATTGACTTTTCCGCCGCCGCCTCTAATTGCCGCCTCATCCGCCGCAATCTGTGCGGGGTCAGGGACGCAGCTTGTTCCTCCCTGCGCCCCCGTTTCGCGCTGACCTTCATAATCGAAGAAGAAGAACGTCTTGTCCTTCACAATCGGTCCGCCGAGCGCGGCTCCGAATTGGTTGTTGTGGAAAGGATTCTTGCCCCCGGAATCAACGGTGTTGAAGTAGTTCCGCGCGCCCAACTGATCGCTGCGCCAATATTCCAGCGCCGATCCGTGCAACTTGTTTGTACCGCTCTTGGTCACAATATCGATCACAGCACCGCTGTTGCGGCCGTATTCCGCCTCATAGTTCGAGATCACCTTTAACTCAGCCACAGCATCGAGCGGCAGAATGGTAGCCGGATCGCCAAATACACCAGCCTCGTTGATAGCGGGATCATTCCGGTAGCCGTCGTTCATGTCCGTGCCGTCGAGCAGGAAATTATTCGACCGACCGCGAGACCCGTTCATCGAGAAGGTACCGTACGAGCCGGGAGAGTCAGTTATTTGGTCCGGCGATCCTGCGACACCTGGATTCATGTAGATGAGCTTCTGGTAATCGCGGCCGTTGACTGGAAGAGATTCAATCGTATCTGAGGTCAGAGTGCCGCCAATTTCGGTCGACGTGGTTTCGACCTGCGGCAGAAGATCGCCCACAACTTCGACCTTGGTCGCAACCTGGCCCGCCTTCATCGTTGCATTTACGCGCCGCTCAGATGACACGTCAACTACCACCCCGGTTGCTTCAAACGTTTGGAAACCGGCGAGGGTAATCGTTACGCTGTAAGTGCCGATGGGCAATTCCGGAAGCGCATAACTGCCGTCGGCGCTGGTTTGCGTCGTGCGCTCCAGTCCGGTGCCGACGTTCTTCACAGTGACCGTAGCTCCAGCGACGACTGCTCCCGAGGGATCGGTCACCGTGCCGAGAATCGTGCCACGGAAGGTTTGTGCCCACAGGCTGACTGCTGTCAGAAGCACAAAGACCAACACTATGCGCGCTTTCATACATGCTCCTCGATCTACAAAATTTTGGCGGTCAAATTAGCGAGGGAGTGGACTTCCGTGCAGCGGCTTGATTCACCAAGCCTTTATCCGGCGGGAACGGGATATTCTCCCTTCCACGGAGAACGCGCAGCGCCCCGCCGCACTGCAAACCTTATCCAAACCCCATCGTAAGAGTCAACCATTGAGTTTCAGATGGAAGCAATAGATTTTGCTGAGGGTGTGCCCCGCCGGTAACTCAAAGAATTAACACGCGAGTTAACTGAACTGGTTCACCTCGTTGAGTTTGGCACGCAGAGGCGATGAGAAGTTTGATCAACGCTCTTTCCACAACCGCCAACAAACAGTCATCGCATAGGCTAAGCCGAAGCTGAGCACGAAGAAAACGCTGATGGGCGTAAGGAGCGCCAGAAAGAGGCTTCTTCCAACAAAACCGGGAGGGTTGTTCCACAGATAACGGAATGGCGCAAGAGCGATTAGCGAAGCCGGCGCGAAAAAGATCGGTTCTATGAATGGTTTGGCCAGCTGGTTTCACCTGCTAACGATTAGAAGCTGATGGCGACGCCGCCACGCACAGAACGCGCGGCCTGCACCAGATACACCGTCTCGCCGTCCCGGCCCATCACTGGTACGTAACCCTCGGCCAGCAGATTGCGAAGGTCGATCACAGCTTCCATGTGCGCGGGCAGAAACCCCAAAGTCGGAATCGGCTGGCGCACCACCAAGCTGAAGAATGGATCGGCCTGTCCCGGCGAACGATTGAACATATCGACCGGCGTCAATGCTGATCCGCTTACCCAGCGATACGAGGCCATCAGGTGGGTGTGCGCGCCCGGAAGAGTTCCACTTAATTTGGCGGCCAAGGAATGCCTGCGCTCGGTGTTGATCCATTGACGCGCCTGTTGCAACTGGACGTCAGGCTGCGTGAGATCAAGCGCTCCGCCAAAGGCATAGTCGAGGGTCGCGGTTAGATCGGTACCAAACTTCCGCTGCAGAACCAACCTCAGCCCACGGGCATCGAGGGTGCCTCCGGAGTAGCTGAATGTTCCGGAGTAAACATCCGGCAGCAGGTAGCCGCCAGCGGCAGTTACCTCGCCGGCGCCGAGCAGCGCAGTGTTATCGATTCGATCGCTGAATACCGCAAACTGGACAGTGCTGTTCTCGCCGATGCGGTGTGAGACGTTCAGTTCCTGATGGTGAGCGCTTTCCACTTGCGTCGCATAGTTCACAACGCTCAGGCGAGGATCGGCTTCACTTGACTCCGCCGGGGCATTGTCGGGAACGTTATCAACCGGCTCGTTCGGCAAGGACGTGGCATAGTCGTATGCCACCATTGTATTGGGCGAGAGGCGGAAATTAATCGAACCGTATGGCCGGAAAACGCTGACTCGTCCCAGGAATTGAATCGTCTCGAACTGGCTGCCGAACTTCAGCTCAACCACATCGCCCAGGGCAACATCGTCCGCGGAGTTTAGCGCCAGCGACTGGAGCGTTGCGTTGCCGAGATAAGGGTCGGACGGCGCCAATCGCCGCGCCGCAAGGGCCAGGGATGGCCCCGAGCCGTCGGGCAGACTATGCGCATACGAAGCCCGCAAGATGGCGGTAGGCATCCCATCCCCATAAGCCACGCTGCCGCTCAAGCCCATTCGATCCGCCGAGAAAAC
>JASICF010000445.1 GCA_030044775.1 Candidatus Sulfotelmatobacter sp.
AAGAAGCGGTCGTACTCCGCGTTGGTGACTTGTGTCGCCGCGAGAAGAAAACTATCGACCCAGACGCGATGAACCGGGCGTTCGCAATCCTGGCCGGAAGCCGATCCCATGAGAAACCACGCGTCGGGAATCTGAATCAGGTGTGGCTCGAGCGGGGCGTCGGGAGAAGATTCTGGGTGAGCGAATTCCCGGCGAGCAGAATGTCGAACGTGCGAATGCGCGGTTGCCATGCGTTCCTGCTGCAGTCAGCGATTGTCCCACAGGATCAGAGTTCTAATCCCGATCCTGCGACGGGCGCGCCAGCCACTTCAGCATCATGTTCACCAGGCTGAGGAGAATCGCGCCAATGAGCGCCGGGCCGAAGCTGCGTACGTGAAAGCCGGGCGAGAGCAGCGCCGACGCCAGCTCGAGCATAAGAGCGTTGATGACGAACCAGAAAAAACCAAGCGTCAGCAGCGTGAGCGGAAACGTCAGAATCTTGAGCAGCAGCCCGATCGTCGCGTTGATGAAACCGATGACGAGCGCGGCGATAAGAGCGGCAAACGGACCGCTGACGTGGAATCCCGGAACCACCTGCGCCACGATCCAAACCGCCGCGGCGCTTAATATCCAATTCAGTAAAAGACGCATGCTCGCTTGCCTCAGGCCTGGCGCGAATTCTCCTCGGGAACTATACCAAGGATTCAAACTCGTGTCGCAGAGAAGAGTTGCGCCAGGGTTGCGTTGGAGCCGGTTGCGCCTTCGCCTGCAACAGTGCAGTAAAATCCGACAATCAGGAGATTCTTGCCTGTGGAGCGTGTTAACCCGGTGAGCGAAGACGATCCTACGGAAACCGCGGGTAGCGAAATCAAGCTCAGCGAAGTCGAAGTGCGGGTGCTGGGTTCGCTGATCGAAAAAGATATCACTACACCCGACTACTATCCGCTTTCGTTGAATGCCCTGGTGAATGCCTGCAACCAGAAAAATAATCGCGACCCGGTTATGACATTGGATGAAGATGCGGTGCGTTCGGCGCTCGAGTCACTGCAGGCCAAGCGGCTGGCTGGTCCTGCGAGCGGGGCGGACAGCCGAGTCACAAAATATGAGCACCGAATGCAGGAAGTATTCAATTTCGACAGGCGCGAGACGGCGGTTCTGTGTGTGCTGTTGCTACGCGGGCCGCAAACGCCCGGCGAATTGCGCGGGCGGGCAGAGCGCATGTATCGATTCGAAGGGCTAGAGGACGTTGTCGCGGCACTTGAGCGGCTTGCCCAGCGCCACCCTCCGCTGGCGGCAATGCTGCCGCGGCAGCCGGGCACGAAAGAGTCGAGGTACATGCATTTGCTTTCGGGTGCCGATATTCCCCAGGAACGTTCCACCCATGCGCCTGCAAAACTCTCTCAAGAAGGCGACCGCCTGACAGATATCGAAAACGAAGTTGCGGAGCTGAAGCGAGAAATTTCCGAAATCCGGCGGCAACTGTCCGAGTTTAGGAAGCAATTCGAATGATGCCCGGTGAGCGTGTCGCGGCAGCCACAGCGTATGCGCACACCCACGGCTTCGGCGTCCGGGCACCGTCTTAACCTCAGCAAAATCAGCCTCATTCTGGCTGGCACAACCGTTGCATCCTCATCTGCGCTGCCCAGCAGCAGGAGGTGACCAACCATGAACCGCATTGACCTGTTTCACACGAAAGCAATTTGCCATTCGGATCCGGCGTTTGATTTGAGCAGCCGGGACAACAACAATTTCGCAAACCACACCGGAGTCCTGGTATTCGCAGGGCTGTTGATCGCGTGTTCGCTCGCCGTAGGGTGCTCGAGCGAGAAACCAAAACAAATTTCCACCAACCAGATTCCGATGAATCAACCGATTCCTCCGATGCCGGCTGCGCCGGTTCCCGCAACGGCTGACACGCAGGCCGCGGCAACACCGGCCCGCAAGAAAATCGTGCGCCGCGTACCGGCAACCGTGAAATATGCCGACAAAGACTCGGGCGTTTCGTTCCGCTATCCGCGCAAGTATGTGTTGAAAACCGGCGATGCGGCGGACGAGATGGTCTCTTCGAATCTTGCCGTGATGGACTTTACGCAACCTGGCGGAGTGGTAACCGCGGCGGTCGAGATTCCTCAAGGAGCATATCCGAAGACCGACCTGGTTTCGGCGATGTTCGATGTCAGCGTGAACAAATCGCTTACCGACGAACAGTGCGCAGATTTTTCCATGCCGCAGCCGGAGCCTTCAACAGAAGTGGACTCGCAGCAATCGATTTCATCGGCGCAGCCAGCCACCGATAGTGCGCAACCATCTACTGCGGGCAAACCTGCGCCCGCTTCGACGTCTGCGCCCAAGCTCATTGTCGGCGATCTGGAATTCACTTCGGTGAACACGACGGCAAGCGCCGACTCCCGCAAGGAAGAGTCGAAGTATTATCACGTTTTCGAGAACGGCGCGTGCTATGAGTTCTCGCTGAAGGTCGCAACCACCGGAGTCGAGCCGGATGAAGGAGGCAAACCGGCCGATCGCGAAGAAATCTTCAAGAAGCTGGAGGGAATCCTGGCGACAGTGAAGATTGGCCCAGTCGAAACTGAAAACCAGACCGCCGCGGTGCCGGTAGCCGCGCCAACCAGTCCGGCACAGTAAACTTCTCCGTTTCCCTTTGGGGCAGCCGCGCCGCTTTATGTGGCGCGGTTTTTTCTTTTTGTTGGACCGAGCCCCGGCGACCGCGCCTATGGCCGGAGCGCTCGCACTATTTTCGAGATCTCGTTTTCTTGAAACAGCCGGATCCCGGCAATGCCTGCCGCACCGGCGCGCAAACAGGAATCGGCGTTCCGCAGGTTGACTCCGCCCAACGCGAGAACGGGAATTTTCTCGGCACAAGCTCGCCGCAGCCCTTCGAGCCCCGTGGGAGCAGATCCAGGGCTATCTTTTTTTTCCAATACCGGTGCAAACACTGCGAAGTTCGCACCGGTCAAGGCTGCACGCGCCACATCTTCCTGCGAATGGCAGGAGACGGCAATCATCGGCTCCGGCCGGAGCTCTTCTGCCCCTCTATCTGCTGCCTCGCGCCACGCTCGCCGAACATCTTGCGGAGCAATATCTTCGGCGCGCAGGTGAACCCCATCGGCACGGACGGCGAAAGCGACATCAGCGCGGGAGTTGATCAGAAACGCAGTGGCTGATCGCTTGGGGTCGGCGGAGAGTTTCCCTTGCCCGCGGATCACGCTGACCGCTTCGCGAGCCAGTGCCTCCAATTCGCGCGCCGGCAAATCTTTTTCGCGAAGTTGGATGTAGTTGACCCCGCTGGCCGCGGCTTCGGCGATCTTGTCGATCAGTCGCCGGCGGCGCTCTGGCTCGTCGCCAGGAAACGCAGATCGATCGGTAATGTAGTAGAGAAGGCAGCCTTCAGCCATCAGCTTTAAGAGTGAATGCAATGAGATTCCTCGTCCCGCTGGTGAAGACGCGGGACTTCGGAATGACGCCGGAAGTGAGCTCTCTTTTACGGCCGGGTCTTGGCGATCTCAGGCAAGACTTCCTGCTCTTTTTCTTTCTTAGGAGTGCCGCCAAGATGATATTGGGTTAACCCGTCTCGCAGAAAGGAGAACGCATCCTCCGGCGTGTCGACAAACTTGAATAGATTCAGATCCTCGGGAGAGACCGTCCCGGCGTCAACGAAGGCTTGAAAATTCATGATGCGGTTCCAGTATTCTCTGCCATAGATGACGACCAGAATTTTCTTGGCTAGCTTATCGGTTTGGGCGAGGGTCAGAATTTCGAACAACTCGTCGATGGTGCCGAACCCTCCGGGAAAAATCACCAGCGCTTTCGCAAGATAAGCGAACCAGAATTTGCGCATGAAGAAATAATGAAATTCAAAATTCAGCGCAGGCGTAATGTACGGGTTGGGAAACTGCTCGAACGGCAGATTGATGTTGAGGCCAATGGTTTTGCCTCCGGCCTCGTGGGCGCCCAGGTTGGCGGCCTCCATGATGCCAGGACCACCACCGGTGGTAACGACAAAACGACGACGCCGGGCGGGTATCTGAATCGACCACTCCGTGAGCAAAAAAGCCAGGCGACGGGCGTCTTCGTAATAGCGGGCCATGTCGACGGCGGCGAGAGCCCGCTTCAAGTCTTTTTCGCGCTGCGCGTGAGAACTCTTGGCATTTCCGGCTTCGATCGCCGACAGATTCTTGTTCGCCGCCGCGCCACCCTGAAAGCGAGCCGAGCCAAAAAACACCACCGTGTCCTGAATCTGTTCGCGGCGGAAGCGGACCAGTGGCTCCTGATACTCCGCCAAAATGCGGAGGATGCGCCCATCCGGGCTGCTGAGAAAGGGTTCGTTCTGATAGGCCAGGGGCGCAGGTTTCAGCTTATGGGTCATCGGTCACTCGCAGTTTAGATTCGGAAGTCTGATTTCAAGAAATTCGGCCTGACGTGAATCGTCGCCTTTCCTGCTCCGCACCGGCAGGCCTCAGCAAAAAACTAGTTGGGCTCGTGATAG
>JASICF010000446.1 GCA_030044775.1 Candidatus Sulfotelmatobacter sp.
CATTTCAACGGCGCGAATCCGATTACGAAATACACCGGACTGCTGGTGACGGATGAAGTGGACCAGGTGTTCTGGGACAATTCAAACCATTTGTATGCGATCGGCGACACGGCGGGAAAGCTGTGGGTGTTTACGGTGACCGGGACGAGCGTGACGCAGGCTCCGGGATCTCCGCACAGCATCTCGTATCCGGGCGACATGATTGTTTTGCCGAAATAGGAGCAAGGCCGAAATAGGAAACACAGCAGGTTCCTCACTTGCGCCGCGCGCGAGTTCGGAATGACATCCGATGAAGTGGGTTTGATCTGCTAGTTGCCGGATGTGAGTGAGGCGCGAATGTTGGAGTTGGGCAATTCGTCTCCGCGGAAGTATTTGGGCTGGCCGTTTGCGCCGGACTTCAAATTCTCGGCTTTCATTTCTGGCATGGCGGTGTAGGGTTTGGAGTAGTCGTTGGCGGCATTCCAGAACAAAAATCCGATACCGCCTTTTTCAATAGCAGTCGCAACCTGGATCTTTATGTATTCCGGCGAGTAGGTCTTGGTCCGCCAATGAAAGGCTTGCAGCCAGGGTCGAATCACCACGCCGCCGAGGGTCTTGCCGTCGATTGGTTGTTGCTCAGGGGTTTTGCCGGTAACCGATTTTTCATCGGAAGCTTTTGCATCGGCCGCTTTAATGTTCGAAGTTTTCTTGCTTAAATTTTTGCCGCTGTTTTTTGCATCGGCTTTTTCCGTCTGGATTTCTTTGGCATCGGGATGGGTGATCGCCTCGAAACGCTCCATGGATTCCGCGATGAAGTGCTCGGGAGCGTCACCGGGACGCTCGATATTATCCATGCCGAAGAAGTGCGAGGGATAAATCATGGGCGAGAGCACGTCGCAATACTGGGCCATCTTTACGATATCCTGGCCGGTGTGCGAGAGATCGACCTGGCGCTGCCAGGCCATGACTCCGAAAACATCGAGCGAGAGCAGGACGCCCGTGGGATGAAGCTCGGCGTAGGCCTTGCGCAGAAAGTCGGTAATGACGTCGGAGCGCTGCCACGACGGATGATCTTTTTGGAAGACGAAGCTCGCGTCTTTCTGGTCGCCTTCGGCGGGAAAGCGCACGTAATCGAACTGAATTTCGTCGGCGCCGGATTGGGCGACGTACTTGGCGAGGGCGATGTTGTAATCCTGGACCTTGGGGTTGGAGGAGTCCGTCCAGACGAGCTTGCCGTTCTCGTGCCAGGGCTGGCCGGTTTTCTTCGAGTGGACGGCGAGTTCGGGATGCTCGGTGACGAGGCGCTGGTCGCGGAAAATGGCGACGCGCGCGATGGCGTGCATGTTTTCGGAATGAAGGAACTGGACGAACTTGGGCAGATCGTGAATGTAAACGTTGTGCTTGCCGAGCAGCGCGTGCTCGTATGGAATGTTCACGCTGCCGTCGGAATCCTTGATATCGAAAACAATGGCGTTGCCGCCGACCTGGCGCCACTGGCGGATGATGCGCAGCCCATGATCGCTGGCGGCCATGATTCCGGTGAGGTAGATGGCGCGCACTTCAAAATCTTTGGGAACCGGAACTGTATGCGCGACGATCGGCGCAGGAAGAATGCCGGGGATCGTGATCTGCTGTCCGGCTTTCACGAGATTGCTGGAACCGAGTCTGTTGGCGGTTCGGATGGCGTCTGCCAGTTCGGAAGAGGTCAGGTACGAAGTTTGGCCTAAATAATGACGGGCGATCGCGGGAAGGGTATCTCCGCGCTTCGCGCTATAAAGCGAGGTCGAGGTTGAGGGCGTGCGCACGGACGAAGTTAAATCAGCCGGCTGAACGGCGCTGGGAACGGTAGCGCTGGCGGGCATTAACTGAGCGGACTGTGGAAGGGCCGCGGACAATATTGCAGCCGCTTGCACAGGCTGTGCAACCTGCCCCACAGCCGACGGGGTTACAGCCTGAAGCTGCTCCGCTTGATCCGGTGCGGCGAGCGCGAGGGAGCGATTCAAATTAAGACGAAGAGCAGAAAGTCCGCACAACAAGCAGGATGCGGCAGTGATGGTGAGCACAGACGAGCGGCGCAAGAAGTCCTCCGGGAACGACCCGACGCGATGCTAACTTGAGCAACCTCAATTAGCTAGTTACGGGCGGTCATCTCCCCTGGGAAGAAGAGGAATTATAACGGGAGCAACAGCAGAAGAGCGCGACCGCGGAGGTTACAAGGCCCAATAGAGATGGCTTCGCAATTGACGGCGTCCCTGTTGCGGGCCCCGTGCGCGGGACTTGCTTCCCTTCTTGCGCAAAGTATTTCTCTTGATCAGTCTTATATTTCCACCGGGGATTGGACTAATATCTCTTGCCAGCCATCTAAATCCAGCAAAAGCGGGGTTTTGGGGTCGCGGAGCCATTGGCTATGCATGGCGAACGGCTTGCTCAATTGAGGGAACCTGAGGCGCAAACGGTTGGCTTCGGTTGACAGATTTTGTCACTCGAACCTGTGGGAACCGTGGAGATCAAGCGCCGAGGGACAAGACAGCAAAAGGCCGAGCGTACGGCCCGGGGACTGAAAAACAGCTTATGAGAACGAATCTCGCCACCGTACTCGATCCGAACCGCCGCAGCAACGACGCCGGGGAGTTTGAATCTGCGCTGCGCCGCCGCATTGTGGGTCAGGAGCAAGCCATTGAAAAGGTCACTGAGATCTACCAGATGTTTCTGGCCGGGTTGAACGCGCCAAATCGTCCGGTGGGCAACCTGCTTTTTCTCGGGCCGACCGGATCGGGCAAGACGCGGGTAGTCGAGGCCATGGCTGAGGCGCTGTTCGGCGACGCGCATGCCTGCATCAAGATCGATTGCGCCGAGTTCCAGCACTCGCACGAGATTGCCAAGCTGATTGGCTCGCCTCCGGGATACCTGGGTCATCGCGAGACGCATCCGCTGTTGACGCAGGAAGCGCTGAACCAGTGGTTCACCGAAAAGCTGAAGCTCTCGATTCTGTTGTTCGACGAAATCGAGAAAGCGAGCGACTCGCTGTGGCAGCTTCTGCTGGGCATTCTGGATAAAGCCACTCTGACGCTGGGCGACAACCGCCGCGTCGACCTCTCGCAATGCATCATTATTTTGACGTCAAATCTGGGCGCCGGCGAAATGACGAACCTGGTGGATGGCGGCTTTGGATTTGCACCGAAGGCGGTGGAAGTCGATAACAATCTCGACGACAAGATCCAGCGCACGGCGGTCGAGGCAGCGCGGCGCAAGTTCACGCCCGAGTTCATGAACCGCATCGACAAGACGGTGGTGTTTAAGACGCTGCGCGACGAGCACCTGGCGCAGATTCTCGAGATCGAACTCGGAATGGTGCAGCAACGGGTTCTGACTGCGGCGGGAACGAACCAGTTCGTTTTCAATTGCACGGGCGGTGTGAAGCAGTTCTTGCTGAAGGAAGGAACCGATCCGCGGTATGGAGCGCGGCATTTGAAGCGGGCCATTGAACGGCACCTGGTTTTCCCGCTGGCGAATCTGGTCGCGACCGGGCAGGTGAAGCTGGGAGATTTTGTGCGCGTGGATATGGCTTCGGAGACGCAGATGATCTTCGTAAAGGAAGCGGAGAATACAATGGCTCCGGTCCTGCTTGAGCGCTACGGTGCGGCAGCGGCGAACATGCCTGCGGCACGGGCCGCGCGCACGGCGGTCAACGGTCGCCGCGATCTGGGCGCCAGTCCAATCGCGGAAAGCAAATAAGGGACATTGGGCGATTGGATGATTGAGTCATTGGATCATTCAGTCATTGGGCGATTGAGTCATTGAGTGATTGAGCACAGGTTGAACAAAGAATCGCTAGCCAAGTTTGGTAGGTAAGAAAACTCGCTAGACCGCATCTCGCGAGCATTCTCAACGGCGCCGGAATTTCCGGCGCCTTTTTTTCTCTGTTTGTTGGGGCTGGCGCAGCCCTGGCTGCGATAAACGGAGGCCAACTTCAACTCCGAAAAAAAGCGACGCGAACGGAATTCTCACTCTAGTCGGAAGATTGTACTTCCATGCTTTCGGTGATCCACATCTGCGCGGGCGAGCCCTTGGTGGTGCGGGTCGCCGTGGCGCTGAAACCGCTGGAAGTGACGGTGATATCGTAAGAATAAGGCGGGCGCTCGCGCCGGACGGTCAGATAACCGCCGGCAATCAGTTCGTCAATGGAAGCATACTTGCCTTGCCCAG
>JASICF010000447.1 GCA_030044775.1 Candidatus Sulfotelmatobacter sp.
CCACTGAACAAGACGACATCGGTATCGTTGTAGCGGCTGCGGGTGATGGCGAATTTCTTGCCGTCGCGAGACCAGGCGTACGCTTCCACAACCGCTGGCTCGGAATCGAAGTGAGTCAACTGTACCTCCGCGCCGCCCGCCAGCGGCTGCATGTACACATTCTGTATGCTGCCGGTCGTGTTGCGCACGTAAGCGAGCGCGCGGCCATCGGGCGTCCAGCTGAACCGTGACCACGCCAACCACGGAACCGTCGAAGGTACCTCGATCTCGTGCAAGGGTGGGCCGCCTTCCAGTTTCTGCACTACAAACTTTTTCTTCGCATTGGCTCCCTGTCCATCGACCCTTGTATAAGCGACCAAAGTGCCATCAGGCGACACGCTTGGGGGACCCGTGGTTCGAGAGGCCAACTCCACAGGTGTGCCGCCGTCAATGGAAACCTTGTAAATGTGAAATAGGCTGTCTGCCGGCGAGGTTCCTTCATACACAACCCATTTGCCGTCGGGCGTGCAGGAGGCCACCCAGTCGTCCTTTCCGAACGTAAGCTGCCTCAACTCGCCGGTTGTCATATTGAGACGCCAAAGATTGGCTGCGTTATTCTCAACCCTGGCCACCGTGACTACATCCCCCGAGCCGCATGCGTTTGCGCCGAAAGCCTGCACACTATTTTCCAACAACCGAACCCGACCGGCGCCGTCGCTGCCGGTAATGTAGCTGTGAAAGGCCCCATCCTGTTGCAGGAGTTTTCCCGCTGCGGTCCAGGAGAGTGCGTATCCAGTAGCCTGTTCAGTCGAGATCGGAGTCAGTTTCCAATCGATTTTTTCATTGAGCACGGCGGGAGAATAGCCAACGTAAATCGTTGCCTGCGGCCGTCCTTGGGTGGTAACGAAAGACCTGCCGTCGGCCGTTACGCTGAGCGAGGAGTACGGACTTAAGTCGTTGCTGACTCTAA
Organism: Candidatus Sulfotelmatobacter sp.; assembly: GCA_030044775.1. Classification (GTDB taxonomy): domain Bacteria; phylum Acidobacteriota; class Terriglobia; order Terriglobales; family Acidobacteriaceae; genus Sulfotelmatobacter. The sequence continues at coordinate 950 of JASICF010000447.1, forward strand.
ATGGCTCTCCCGCGGGGTAAGGTTGAAACCAGATCTGGGGTCGTGAAACGGTCGCCTTTTCGGCACCGATGAAGAACAGCCCGGAGGCATCGGGCAGCCATGCCAGGGACTGAACGAACATTGGCAGGAGAAAAGTTTTTACCAGCTTACCCTGAGGTGTGAGCACGACAATAGATCCAAGAATGTTCTTCTCGTTCTTTCCCAACTCCTCAGTACCTACCGCGATAAGGTCTCCTGACGTCGACCACGAAGGATCAGTAGTGAGGCCATCAATGCCTGCCTCGTGCCGAAAGATGACGCTTTCATCGCTGCCATCGGTGTTGGCAAGCAAAAGCAGATCCTCTCCCTTGTCATTGTGTATCCTTCGCCGATACACCATGCGCTTGCCGTCGAGCGAGAATGCTGCCGTGCTCGCTACGTCGCTCACGACCTGCCGCGATGCCCCACCCAAAGCAGGCACAACATAGAGATTCGTGTTGTTTCCGTTGGCCGGATCCTCGTGTGTGTAGTAAAGATAGTCGCCGTCCGGTGTAAAAGTGGCGCCGCTGCCAAACAGACCGGCCTGCGGTGGCACTACCGTGACCTCACTATCCGTGGTCACTTGTTTCACTCGCAGGCTGGGTTCGCCTTCACGTCTGCCATAAGCCACCAACCTGCCGTCAGCCGAAATGCTGGCAAACCCGACCGTTTGTCCGTGTTCGGTCAGAGAACGAATGCTGACGTTGCGAGTGTCGATCGCCGAACTGCTTTTGTTCAGCACGCTGTAGACACCGAACGCGGCGGCGATCGCCAGGACTGCCAGCACGACTGCCGCACCGAGGAGTTTGTTCTTGTGCCGGTGCCCTTCGACCGAACTAGATGAGACAGCGTCTGCGGACGGCGCCTGTGCGTCCATAGATGCCGAGGCGGACGACGCTGGCTGAATTGAAGAGGGCGCGCCGACCGGCGAGGCCTCCGTGACTGCACTTCCCGATTCCGTCTCCCGCCTCAGCCGCTTCAAGTCGGCCCGCATTTCCGACGCGTGCTGGTAGCGCAACTCGCGATCCTTTTCCAGGGCTTTGTTGACGATGTCTTCCAGCTTGGGCGGTAGATCAGGATTCAGCCGCAACGGAGGCAGCGGAGCACGGTTCATGATTCCGTCGAGGATCACGGCTGTACTCTGGCCACGGAACGGCAACTTCCCCGTCGCCATTTCGTAGAGGACGGCGCCGAACGAGAACAGGTCCGTTCGCGCGTCCAACTCCTTAACGCGAACTTGCTCAGGTGACATGTAAGCGATGGTTCCAACCGCCGTTCCAGGACTGGTCAGATCCTGCTCTTGAGTAGTAAGCGTCAGCGTGTTGGCCGCAGCAAGCTGGCTGGAGGACCTGGCTTGGCTCGTGATTTTCGCCAGACCGAAGTCCAGGATCTTCGCGTGTCCGCGCTTGGTCACAAAAATGTTTGCCGGTTTGATGTCGCGGTGAACGATGCCCTCGGCGTGAGCGGCGTCGAGGGCATCGGCCATCTCAATGGCGAGCGATAGAAGCAGTTCGGTCTCCAACGGATGACTCGCAATCCTGTGCTTCAGGGTGACGCCGTCCAGAAACTCCATCGCGATGAAAGTTTGCTCATGCTGGTCGTCAATCTCGTAGATGGTGCAGATGTTGGGGTGGTTCAGGGCGGACGCGGCCTGGGCCTCGCGTTGGAAGCGGGCTAGAACTTGCGCATCTTTAGAAATCTCGTCTGGGAGGAACTTCAGAGCGACAAAGCGGTGCAACTTCACGTCCTCGGCCTTATAGACCACACCCATGCCACCGTCGCCGAGCTTCTCAACGATTCGGTAGTGCGAGATGGTTTGGCCAAGCATTCGTGAGACGTTGCCCCTCAGGTTTGCCTCATCTTACGAACGCGCTATCCGCCAGTCAACGAATCGCGGCTCGGGCATGGGTTCCCGAAACCAGAACACTCGTTTTGGGAACGTCAATCGCGGAGGTGGTACGATCACTTCCGGTTGGCCCGCAAGCTGTCGGTCCGTTGGCGTAACATCCCGATTTCACCAGCTTATTTCAGCTCCGTGTCCCAGTTCGTCACCAAGACGACCGGAGCGGTACTTTTGGTGATGGACGTCAACACGAGAAACCGGCCGTCGCAC
>JASICF010000053.1 GCA_030044775.1 Candidatus Sulfotelmatobacter sp.
TGTTCTGGTTGAGACCGGACTCGGCAGTAACGTCGCGAAATGTGCCATCGCGCTGGTTGCGCATCATAAAGTTCGGGGGACCATTTTCCGCATCGTGATAAGGAACGGGATAGCGATATTGATCCGTTCCCTGGTAGTAGGAATAAAGGCAGAAATAAATGTCGAGCCAGCCGTCGCGGTCGTAATCGGCAACGGCCGCGCCGGTGAAGGTTCCCTCGGGATCGGAGGCGAACTTGAAGGCATCGGGCTTGCGCTTGAATCTGCCGGCGCCCTGGTTCAGAAATAGCTGGGGACCACTCGCAGTAACGATCACCGCGTCCTGATTTCCGTCGTTGTCGAAGTCGGCGAAGAGCGCGCAGGAAGTGTTGTCGAGAAGCCCAAGCCCCGATGCCTCCGTGATGTCCTCAAAAGTGCCGTCGCCGCGATTGCGATAGAGACGATTGGGAAGGCCGGCAGGCTGGCAAACGTAGAGATCGTCAAACCCGTCACTGTCGATATCGGCTGCAGAGACGCCGTTATGTCCGTAAATATCGATGCCGGATGCGCCGTCGAGAACCGACCGCCAATCATCAACGCCGCGAAGCAACTGCGCGGCGTAAGACGGATTACCGGCGAGCGACGTGGCGGTAATATCCGCGAAAACGGGCGAGCGCGAACGGCTTTGGGTTTCCTCGATCGCGCGCCAGCGCAGTACGCGAAACTCGGCCTCAGACACCGCTATCCACTCGATGGACCAATTGCCCACGCGCTGCTCGCGATAGAAATCGCGCCCCTTGCCGACTAATTCGCAACGGATGCGCGTTTGCAATCGCAGAGGAGACTGATCCGAGGATGCGGCTTCCACTTCGATGGCCGCGACCTGAAATTCCGCAGTCAGAAGTTCTGAAAAAACCGTAAGCAACGACTGCAACTCCTGAAGAAATGCATCCGGCCCAACCTCCGCGCGCGAGGTGAAGGTATTCCGATGCACCTCTATCACCGGCCCTGGACGCACAAGCCGCGACTCGGTCGGCCGCAAAGACGCACCCGAAAAATCATGGGCGAGAGACTTTGCGAATGGCGCAAGACTGAGCGGGAACTCAAGCAGGCCTGCCCTCCATTCGGCCAAGGTCGCTGCAATTCGATCGTGATACTTTTCCGTGATGAAGTCGTCAAGCCCTGGCTTCGTCTTGAGTAAAAGCTCATCGAGCGGCCGCGGCGAGCGGTAATGAGGATGGAAGCAAAACTCACCATTGGGAGAAAGTTGAAACTGGGAATGGAAAGCAGGTTCGCGGGCAATCGATGCAATAGCGAACCGGCCAAGCTTGGCGGGAAGCATCGCAGCTGAGGCTCCCTGACAGCAGCGCGCGAGAAAGTCACGGCGGCCCGGGCTGGACGGCTCAGAGCCGATCTGCGGATGTTTTCTTTTCACTTTGGGCAGAGTGATCCTACCGCATTACACCGCATCAAATCGAACGGCCAGTCGGGTAGGGAACGGTTCACGTTGCCGCATGCGATCTGTGCTTAAATGATGCCATGTTTGCCCGCAAAATCCGTGCGGAATATGTCGACCGCGGCAGGGCGGTTCTTTGTCCTCTGAAATGGCTCGACAGCTTTTCGATGCGCAACTTCACCAACGCCAGTGTGTTCGATGATACAGTGCCGGTGGGTGACGGGCTGATGGAGATTGGAACCAACGTCCCGTTAGAGCAGCTTCGGGAGGCGATGGAAGATTGGTTCCGGCGAAAAAGTTATCTGCCCAAGGACTCGAAATTGTCACTGGAAGAGCTATAGCGGCCGATGGAAACTACAGACAAGGTTAAGAATTACCGGGCGAATCGAGGAACGATGAGGTTCGAAAGCGGTACGGTGAATTCCGGCGAGACCTACAGCAAAACACTGAATCGGTGTTGGCCGGTGGAAATGAAGTTTCGAAAACCCTCTATTTAGCTAGAGCATCCGACTTTGGTGTCGGCGTAATTTGCGAAGGTTAGCGTTCTTTGGATGGTCGATTGCTAAGTGAAAATGATTGCGAGGTGCGATCATGAAATATCGGCTGCCGTCGTTCTCCTTATCAGGTTTCCGCGGAACAAAGAGGGATTCTCTGCAAAAGAATTACCTGCCAACTCCTTCCTCTGACTGGAAGGACTCCGAATTCTTCCGTTCCTGGATGGTGTATGAGTTTGATCTGGAGGGGTCGCGCTCCAGCGGGCGCATCAATTGGAACGCGTTGCTGGGACTGTCGCTGGCCTTCAGCATTGGCGCGGGCTTCTGGACAGCTGCCGGGCTGTTGATCGCCTACCTCTGGTAATAGGTGTTTTGGGCTACCAAGATGCACCCTGCAATTCGCGGTTGCGTCGCCTACTGCGAATAGTGCAACAGCGACATCACGTTGTATCCCTTTAAGCGCTCCCGCCCATGAAGAAAATCCAGTTCCACAACAAAACCGAGGCCGGCAATTTCCGCTCCGAGTGAGCTGGCCAGTTTGGCGGTGGCTTCGGCGGTGCCTCCGGTCGCGAGCAGATCGTCGACGATGAGCACTTTCTGGCCTTTCTGAATAGCGTCCTTGTGCATCTCGAGAGAGTTCGTGCCGTACTCGAGAGCGTAATCGAACTTCACGGTTTCGGCAGGGAGCTTTCCCACCTTGCGCACGGGGACGAATCCGGCATTCAGACGATAGGCAAGGGCGGGTGCAAAGATAAAACCACGGGCTTCCATACCGAGCACGAGATCGACCTTCTGATCGACGTATTGCTCCGAGAGGCGGTCGACGAGCGTGGCGAAACCAACTTTGTCTTTCAACAAAGTGGTGATGTCGTAAAAGAGAATTCCTTTTTTCGGGAAATCGGGAACCTCGCGGATCAGGGATTTCAGCTGAACTTCGTCAAGCCTTGATCTGGACAAGCTACCATGCTCCTTCGATGCGAAATGAACTGAGATTTGCAGACGGCCGGACATCGGAGACTTCCACGCCGTCGACTCGCGCTGCGCGAGGGCCCTGGCGCAGGCGGGAATGCAATCCGGAAAGCTGATCGCTGGTTCCCTGGGCCAGGACTTCGACCGTTCCATCGGCGTTGTTGCGCACCCAGCCCGAAATGCCGAGCATGTGGGCCTCGCGCTCGACGAACCAGCGAAAGCCTACGCCCTGCACTCGGCCGCGGACCAGAAACCGGCGCGCCTCAATCGTTTTCTCTGTGGAGGTCATAACCTGTCATTATGGGCAGAGGATCGGCTTCGCGAATGCGAAGTTGATAGGTGGTTCATGGAAGATTTCCCCTCATGCCGCATAAATTTGAGATAAAAGATTTCTGGATCGCCGTCGTCGAGCCCTCGAACCTGCCCAGCCAGCTTGTACCCCATTTTTTCAAGCAGCCTCCGCATTGGCAGATTGCTCCTGTTCGTCGATGTGAAGAGCTTTTCATGTGTGCAGATGCTCTCGATTTGAGAGATCAGTAGAGCCGCAAGTCCTCGGCCGCGTTCGGCGGGGTCGAGATATACGAGCGACATGAACGCTTGATGAAAGAAAAGCGAGTAGTCAATGATTCCATAACCAATGGGATGGGCGTCTTTTACCAAAACCCAGCATGCGCCTGCGGAAATTGCGCATTTTATCTGCGCAACGCGAGCGCTGTCTGCTTGCGCGACATGATCGAATCTGACAATGGAATCAAGATCCTCCGGTTCGGCCAACCTGACCTTGATCTCGGATTTTCCGTTTCGGCTCATATTGTGAAAATCTCTCAGAATTATGAGTCCGTCGAGAATGCCTCGTCAGAGCGCGAGCCACCGCAGAGATCCTTCGACTCCGTGAAAACCTCGCTTGCGGGGTTCTCGCTGGCTCAGGATGACAAATTGAATCTTACGCTCGCGAAAGGTACACGCCTTCGGCCGTATCCACTTTGATCTTCTCGCCCTCATTGATAAATGGAGGGACTTGGACGACCAGCCCGGTTTCGGTTTTCGCCGGCTTGGTGACGCTCGACGCGGTTGCAGTCTTGAGCCCAGGCTCGGTTTCGATCACTGTCAATTCAACGGTCTGCGGCAGTTCGATGCCGACCGCCTTGCCATCGAAAAACTCGACTTTGATTTCCAGGTTGGCAATCAGGTAGTCGACGGCATCACCGAGGGTATCTTTGGTCAAGTGGGTTTGCTCGTAATTCGTCGTATCCATGAAGTAGTAGTTATCGCCATCGGCGTAGAGAAACTGCATTTCAACTTCGTCGACGTTGATCTTCTCGATGGGATCGGGCGAACGAAAGCGGTGCTCGAACATGGCGCCGGTACGCAGGTTCCTCAGTTTGGCTTGAATAAAAGCCCGCAGATTGCCGGGCGTGCGGTGCTCGACGCTGAACACAGAGTGCAGATCATTATTGTGCTTGATGATCATGCCAGGACGCAGCTGGGTGGCAGGGATCGACATGGGTTGGGACTATCTCCTTCGAAATAGGGCAGTTTGCTGAGGCGGCGGGAGGAGCTTGTCCTGAGCGAGCGAAGCGCGCCGAAGGACGGGCAGGCCACATTATCCGCCGCACAAGGGCAAAAAATTATTTTACACTCACGCACCGGGAAAGGAAACCTTTCGACGCCTGCATTTGTCATAATGCGGCGGAATCGTCCAACCGGCGAACGCTCGCTTCTATGCCGGCAAGCGACTAAGATGTGGAACGAAGAGCCACAAGACTACGATCAAGAGAGGTCACTATGCGTTTTGGAAATTATGAATCCTCGGAAGGAACGAACATCGGTACTGCGATCACCTTTTTGCTGATTGGACTGGGAATCGGGGCGCTGACAGCCCTTGCCTTTGCGCCCAAAAGCGGCAAACAACTGCGCAAGGATTTCAAGCGCGGCTACGACGACGCCAGAGACACGCTGCAGGACTGGACCGAAGAAGCGAAAGACAAGGTACGAGATGCGACAGACCGCGTGCGCGAGGCGGCCGAGCGCGGGGCAGAAATGGCGGAAGAAATACGAGGCAAAGTGGAACCGCTCCGCAAGATCATCAACCGCGGATAAAAACCATATTGTCGAGCGTTAGAACGATACTTGGCGCGGGCCGCAGATCCGCCGCGAGAATTCGCGGTGGATTTGTTTTTAGGATTCCTCCTCGGGCTTGCGCGAAAATAATTCCCAGCAAAACCGCGGGGCGATGGCGTAGTTTACCTGCACGAGCACAATTCCCGCGATGGCCCAATAGGTATTAATCAGGCACAGGGCTGCCCCGCAAGCGTAAAGGGTTTGCGCGATGACAATACGCCGAACCACTGCGGGATGAATCTCAGGGCGAATATCCTCGACCAGCAGCTGGTTGCGCCGGGAATAGCTCCAGCTCCAATAGAGGGTTGCTCCCAGCAGCAGAATATTGAACCAGTACACGAGAAGCGCAACCCGATAATGGATGAATTCGGCAAGCAGCGAAGTAGAGAACGGAATCAGGCATACCGCGCACAGGAAGGCGATGTGAATCCAGGCGAGATTGCGGTCAGAGCGGGCAAAGTGATTGAGTTGTGTCTGCTGGCCGACCCAGAAAATACCGAGGGTCATGACGCTCATCAGAAAAAGAATCAGACGCGGCAGGAGCGCAACCAGCGCACGACCGAGATCACGCTCGGAGCGAACAGCGCCTGCTAAGGGCACATGCAGATCCAAAACTAGCAGGGTCATGGCAACCGCGAAAATGCCGTCGCTGAGGGCGGCGAGGCGTTCGACACTCTGACCGGCAACACGATTGTAGAGCCAATGCATCCCAAGGAGTTTAGCATCGGGAGAATGAGCCGCAAGCGCGAGAAAAATGCGCGCGGCTCGCGGAATCTGTGAGGGATAAGAGATTGGAAAACGGAGGAACGCGGCTTCTCGCGACACGTCTGATTCCCGGCTGCCTCTGGCTAGCGATTACCGCGTGGGCGCCGGCTCTCTCCGCGCAGGCGCAAGCGCCGCAACAGAGCCCCAATACGGAAGCCACTCCGGCGCAAGATTCTCAGACTG
>JASICF010000054.1 GCA_030044775.1 Candidatus Sulfotelmatobacter sp.
GGGCCGCCTGAAGCGCTCCTCGCTCGCTCACGCCGCTCCCTGGGCTCGCAGCGTTGTCGTCTGCGCCATCAACTACAACACCGCACAGCCGTATTCCACGCAACTGCCTGACAAAACTCGCGGCTGGATTTCCCGCTACGCCTGGAGCCGCGAAGACTACCACGAGTCTGTCATGCGTCGCCTGCGCGAGGTCGAAGCCGCGCTACAAAGCGCATTCGCAAGCACCGCGCCAGCTCCCGCCACCAATCCGCCGACCAGCTCAGATCCGGAAAAAACGCTCATCACCCGCTGCTACGTCGATACCGGGCCCATCGTCGAGCGTGTCGTAGCAAAATACGCCGGCATCGGATGGATCGGAAAGAACACCTGCATCATCCATCAGAAACTCGGCTCATGGCTTTTTCTCGGAGTCATCCTCACTTCGCTTGAACTCGCTCCGGAAGAAACCGGCTTACCCGCGCCTGATCGTTGCGGCTCCTGCACCCGCTGCATCGACGCCTGCCCCACTCACGCCTTCACCGCTCCGTATCAGCTCGATTCCAACAAATGCATCGCCTATCTCACCATCGAAAAACGCGGCCGGCTTCCCGGCCACGACGATCTTCGCTCGCAGATCGGCCGCCATGTTTTCGGCTGTGATATTTGTCAGGATGTCTGTCCCTGGAACCGCAAAGCTCCCGCAACCCACGCTTCCGAATTTCAGCCGCGTCCGGAGTTGGTCAACCCCGCGCTCGAATGGCTCGCCGAAATAAGCGGCGACGAATTTCGCCGCCTCTTTCGCAGTTCTCCTCTACGCCGTACCAGGCGCATCGGCTTGCGCCGCAATGCCGTCATTGCCATGGGCAATAGTGGCGACAGGAAATTTCTCCCAATCCTCGAAAAACTCGCACAGAAAGAAGACGGAGGTGAAGATAAAGACGGGGGTCAAGATAAAGACGAGGATGAAGTCCTGCGCGATAGCGCAGAGTGGGCACTGCGCAAGCTCAGGTAAGGGCGGGGGTGTTCCCACTCAAGCGGGGTGCCCCACTCAAGCCCGTCTTTGGCTTGAGTGGCATCGCTTCTACATCCCGTTTGCAGCTTCCTCTCTCTACTACCTGTCCAGCACCGCCAGATTCTCCGGGTCTGCGATCGAGTACGGGGAGCCCGCTGCCTCGCTTGCGCCCGTCGAGGTCACCGTGAACACCATCAATTCCCCCGCCGAAGTGCTGATCGCATACAGATGACCGCCGCTGTCCCACGCAATGTGATCGACTTCCTGGCTTGTCAGCAGCCCGGTGAAATGAGTGATCGGATTCGCGCCGTTGAAATGCAAAACCTGCAATCCCGAGGTTCCCGCGACCGCAATCAATTTTCCGTTGGGGGAAATGCGGATGTCTGTTACGGTATTCACCGCCGTCTTCCCCATGTTCGCCGCCGTGCTCGTCGTGCTGAGATTTCCAGAGCTCTCAGCCGTGTAGACCGCGATCTGCGACGCTCCATCTTGCTGCAAGGTGGAAATACTCATCGGCATCATCGGAATCGCAATACGGTTGTCAGAATCTGTGGAAGCCGAATCCGTCGAGGAAAGATTCGGGCAGTAGTAATCGCCCGGCGGCGCTTTGGGAATTTGTGCAGTAATGTTGGTTTCCGTCAGCTCGCCTTCGCTGTTGCGCGTGTATCCGAAGATGCCGGGCTCGTCGCGGTAGCAGTCGGAACTGTATCCGTAGTCATTGTTGCCAATGAAACTCAAAGGCGTGTTGAAGGCCGGACTCGCAGCCACCGATCCAAGATAGGTCAGTCCTCCGGTCGAGTTATCGATACTGAAAGCCTGATAGGCATTATTGGCGCAAATATTTCCCAAAAGATCCGGATCGTACAGGGTTGTTCCAGTGCGGTCGACAAACAGATTTTCCGGGCCTCCGCACCCATCCTCGTTGTAATTTTGCGCGTTAATCGAGGCTACTTGCGTCAGAGCGCCATCGGCCCCAACGGAGAACGAGTAAATGCTGATTCCATCGCTGCCGAAAACATACTTGCTATTCAACGCAAGGTAGTTCGCGTTCAGCGGAAATGGCGAACCGGAAATCGGCGTGAGCCGGCCGTTGGCAGCGGCGCTAAATCCGCTGACTTCATAATTACTTCCCTTTTGCGCGGACACGTACACAAATGCGGCAGGAGAACTCGCCGCCGCGGCTTGCATGCTTGCGTCAGTTTGTGAAGGCATGACCTGGGAGGAAGCCAGAACTGAACTGGCGAAGGTCGCAACGGAAAAAACGAACACAGAAAAACCGGTACTGCGAAGCATTGACGAAGCCTCTGTGTGGAATGGCGTGATCGAGCGGAAACCATACTAGCGAGGCTCCGACAGTTGTGATATACAGCGGATTCCTGCTTGCCGCCGCGAAATCTCCTGAGAATTCAACCTCGAACGAAAACTCCTTCGCGAGCAAATATTTACGGTCTTGATACCGGTTTGCGCCATTCACACGCTCTTAACAACGCTGTCACCGGGTAGTCGTATTTATTTGATATCAATTGGTTTGCAGACTTCCGGTGCGGCTTTTAGCGCTGACTTCGGTAACTCGCGTTGACGATAGATGGCAACTATTCTCTGAATTGAGGGTTCAAATCTCGGGGTTCATTGTAGGGATAAGTATGTCCTCGGGCAGAAAAATTCGCGGGAAAACCGGGCATGCGGTGAGCACATTCACATTATTGATGCTCGTGATCACGTGTGCCGGCGTGGCTCACGCGTCCGCTACATTGCTCCTCGAAGAACCTTACGGCAAGTTGGGATTTTTCACTGCCACGGGACATGCCGCGGTTTACTTGTCCGATATTTGCGCCGAAACTCCCCTCAAGCTGCGGCCCTGCGAACCCGGCGAATTAGGCACCGTCATCAGCCGCTATGATGGAGTCAATGGCTACGACTGGCTGGCCATCCCGCTCATTCCTTATTTATATGCGGTCGATGATGCCGAGGATATTCCGCTGTATGCCGATCCCCGGCTGGTGAACTTTCTGCGCGATCAATATCGCCGCAAGTATCTGGAAGAGATTGCCCCCGACGCGCCCAACCGAACGACGCCAGGCGGCAACTGGTATGAACTCATTGGCACCTCGTATGACCGCACGGTTTACGGCTTCCAGGTCGCAACCACCCCGGCCCAGGATGCGGCGTTTATCGAGAAGTACAATTCGTCCGTCAACCGCTCCCATTTCCGCACCGTGTCGCGCAACTGCGCCGACTTCGTAAAAGATGTCATCAACTTTTATTACCCCAAGGCTCTGCATCGCAGCGTGGTCGCCGATGTGGGCATCACCACCCCCAAGCAGATGGCCAAGATTTTGATCAAGTACAGTGCGCGCCATCCGGAGGTGCAATTATCGCGATATATCATTCCGCAGGTTCCCGGTCTCGAGGCGCGCAGCGAACCGGTTCATGGTGTCGTTGAATCGTTCTTGAAATCGAAAAAATATATCGTGCCGAGCGCGGTCGTGAGCCCGATTTTTGCCGGCTGTGTCGTTGCAGTATATATCGGCACCGGTGGCGGACGGATCGATCCCTCGCGTCACGCGCTTGTTTACAGCGCAGACCGCGATCTGGAAAAGCCCCTCGGAGCCGAGGACCGCCGCTCCTATCAATTGGAATTGAATCATTTGCTGGGTACTACAGAAACCCGCGAATGGAACATCCTCCACTCTGACCATTTGCATCGTCTTTTACGCAACGCGATTCCAGATTTCGACGCCGATGGCCGTCCGGTTCTTCGTATTCGGCAGGGCGCGGAACTTGTGAGTGTCGGCATCGCGGAAAGCAATCTCTTCTCTGACCCAGCCGCCAGTTCTCTCGCTCAGCAGTTGATCGAAGCACGCCTGCGGGCGGAGTTGAAACGCGGCGTTCCCAAAGCCTCCGAGAGCGATGTCACTCACGATTGGGATCTACTGCACGAATTGCTGAATAGCGCGGAACGTCAGGTGGCCCAGACTCACCACCCGATTCCGGTTTCGCAGACGCACTTCGAACCTTCCGCAACCCGAAATCGACCCTAACCCAGCCAACTCCAGATCTAAAGTCCCTACTGATCCTGCGGAGGTTGCTGCGGTGCCATCGGTGGCCGCTGTGGCATCATCACGCCGCCCGGCGGAGGATAGCCCGGCGTCGCCGTCGACTGCCCGTTACTATCTCCCTGCTGCTGCTGTTGCTGTTGCTGCTGCATTTGCAGTTGACGCTGTTGCATTTCCTGCAGCATCTCTTGCGGAGTCTTCACCCCCGGCTCGTCCGGAGGCGCTTCGTCCGCTTCTGTCGCCGCCTGGTCGGCCGCAGGATCCACCGTGTTGTCAGCAGAATCGGCATCGTCGGCCGCTTTGGCACTCACCGGCGCGGGAGCTGCGTTCGCTTGCGCACTCGCAGTATCCGGGATATCTGGTCCGGTTTTCGCTACCAGCACGACTCGCACCAGTGCGCTTGTATCCTCAGGTGAGCCGAGCAGAATGTAATTGAAGTGCGACCCGTTCAGCAGGTCGGCCATCACTTCCCGCGGCGGTGCCGGACCAAGCCGCACGGCGACCCGCTCGGTCGCATTCGCGGGCACGTCGATGTCAGCCGCCGTCTCTTTGTGTACCGCGCGCAGGACGTCCCCGAGCGTCGAGTTCGGAGCCGTTATGGTCAGCAGCCCGCTCTGAAAAGTAACCTCCGGGGCCACCGCTGGCAGAGAGTCCAGCCCAACCTGCGGAATTGGTCCTCGCGGGCCGTTCGGCAAGGGCGGCAGTGGTTTCTTTGCGGCCCGGTGCACCTGGTGCGGGGCGTTTTTTGTCTTTGTGCTCGCGGACGTTTGAGTCGTGTCAGCCAGGCCCGTAGCCGGAAGGCAGAGAGCCCCAGTTGCCAGCAGGCATGCAGCCCATCCCGATCGCATCAAAATCCGCCTCATCGGTACCTTATCTTCGGCGCTTGCAACGTCGCGTACCAGCCTCATTTTACCACCCCGCTAGTTTCATCGTTGCCGCATTCGCTCGATTTGAATCGCCAAGGCCCCTGATTCCGCAGGTCCGCGCTTTCACCAGAGGCCTCGGAATCTCGCTTGCTGCCCTCCGTGCCAGTACCCGATAGAACGTATTGACAGAAGTCTCTTGCAGGGGGAAGTTCTAATTAATATTTCAGTTGCGCGTGGGATTAATATGCTTTGGGAGAAAAGTCCGTGACCGATCCACTCAACTTAACTCGCCGCTTCGCTATCCCTCGTTCACTGATTGATCGTTCACCGGTCGGCAACCGCCTCTCCGACTTTCGGCTAGGAGGCTTGCCAGTTGCGGCCCTGGCTGCGCTGGCCTTGCTCGCGCTTTGCCCGGCGATCGCAGTCGCGCAGACCAACTGCGAAACCTCCACCGATATGGATGCCACCACCCAGACTACGCTGACCAGCACCGCTCTTCATTACTACACCCTGATCTCCAGGGGCGACACCAACACGCTCCGTCAGAACTCCATTCCAGCCCTCACTGCCGATTTTTCCAGTATCGCCGCCACCATTACCGCAAACCAGCCCGCTATTGCCGCCGCTGCGCCAACTACGCGCCCGCCATTTCTTTTGACCGCACAAGGCACGGCCGCACTCCCTCATGCAGAATTCTTCTGCGGCGTCTTCGGACGCAACGGCCAGACTTCCGGCAGCGCCGCCTTTTATTTGAACGGTCTCGCTCCCGGAAAATACGGCGTCGTCATCATCGACGCGCCTTCGTCAAAAGGCATTTACACCGTCTCGGAAATTCTGCAGCAGGAGGGTTCAGACTGGAAACTGGGCGGGCTCTA
>JASICF010000448.1 GCA_030044775.1 Candidatus Sulfotelmatobacter sp.
CCGGCAATTGTTTTTGCGTGAACCACTTCACTTCGGCAGCGTCGCTCGCCGCGGCGAGATCGCCCGCAACCCGGCGACAGAGAAAATCAATCAAAACGTAGTGATATTGCACGCGCTGTTCCGGGTCGCGCAAGACCCGGTCATAAACCCCAAGCAGTTCCACGGCCTCGACGGTAAGCCCCGTTTCTTCGCGGGCCTCGCGGACCGCCGCCTCGCGCAACAGTTCTCCGACTTCAAGCACGCCCCCGGGTATCGACCACTGGGCTTGCAGCGGCGGATGCGCCCGTTTCACGAGTACGACCCGCTCGCCTTCAACGATAATGGCACCCACCCCAATCAGCGGCACTTCAGGAAATTCGCGTTGCACGGTGCGAGGATTTTAACGCATGACTCGCTAGATCGATTAGGGCCGAGCTTGCGTCATTTCGAAGCGTGGCGCTTTCACCAGCCGCGAGAGGGATCTCCCTGAGCACAGAGCACCGAGTCCGAGACCGTTCGCTCCGCTGAAAGGCGGCTACGCTCAGGATGACACCACTATTCAGTTCTCTTTCTCCCTGCCCTGTGCCCGCTGTGGTTAAATGGAGTTCGCTCGTTAGCACCCATGCCCCTCGAAGAATACAAACGAAAACGGCGCTTTGACGAAACGCCGGAACCAGCCGGCAAAGTCGAGACAAAATCAACACACCGGTTCGTCGTCCAGAAGCACGACGCCACGCGCCTGCACTACGACTTTCGCCTGGAGATGGAAGGCGTATTAAAATCCTGGGCCGTGCCGAAAGGCCCTTCGCTCGATCCTGCAGACAAACGGCTCGCAATGCAAGTGGAGGACCATCCGGTTTCATATTTCGATTTTGAAGGCAACATTCCCGAAGGCAATTACGGTGCCGGTACCGTGATGGTGTGGGATCTCGGCACATGGCAGCCGCTCTCGCCGGTTCCGGTCGAAGGAAAATATGTTCCTGGAACCGAGGCTGAAGCCGTTGCTATGCTGGCCAAGGGCGACTTGAAATTTCGGTTGCACGGCAAAAAATTAAACGGCGATTTCGCCATCGTAAAAATGAAAGGCCGCCGCCCCGGAAGCAAAGGAAACGAATGGCTGCTCATCAAGAAGCACGACGACTTCGAAGTCGAAGGCTATGACATCGACCAGTATGATGAATCTGTTCTGACCAAGCGTAGCCTGTCTGAAATCGCCGGCGATTCCGGATCAAAGGAATGGACCAGCCGCCCCGCGACCGGGCGCGGAAAGCTGAAAGCCGCGTGGCTGGCCAACGCCGTCGCCAAACTGGATAAGAAACGGGCGGAAGAAAAGAAGGCAGAAAAAGACAGCAAGAAGTTGGCGCCTAAAAAAAAAAGGACTTAACCGCCGAGGCCGCAAAACCCACAGAGATAGTCGAAGAAAAACTCACAACTGGTCGGCGAAGAGTTTCCCAGAGTTTACCTGCTAGCGTTGCAAAGGCAAAATCGAATTTCTCCGCGGCTTCTCCGTTGTCGGCGCTAAGAGCCCCGTCGTCGATAAAGACCTCGCCTCAACCTTCCAAGCGTCCCATGCCCACTTCCATCCATCCCATGCTCGCCACTTCCATCGAAGAACCATTCGACGGGCCTGATTGGATTTTCGAGATCAAATGGGATGGTTATCGCGCCGTCGCCTTCATCGACCACGGCAATGTCCGACTCGTCTCCCGCAACCAAAACGAACTCACCCACCGCTATCCTGAACTGAAAGACCTTCCAAAGTTCGTCAGTGGCAAGAACGCCATCCTCGACGGCGAAGTCGTTGCTCTCGACGATCAAGGCCGTCCCTCATTTAGTCTCATGCAGCAGCGCTCCGGCTTTCGTCCCGGAGGCAAGCGCGGTCCGGTTAATGCAGCCGTTTCTGTTCTCTACTATGCCTTCGACCTTCTCTATCTCGATGGCTATGACTGGCGTAAAGTCCCGCTCGAGGCGCGCAAGGAAAAGCTAAAGTCGATCACTATCCCCGGAGATGCGCTTCGCTACTCGGACCACTCAGCCGAAAAAGGGAAGGCGTTATTCGAGCTCGCGCGCCAAAAGGGCCTCGAAGGCATCGTGGCAAAAGAGCGCGAAAGTGCCTACCAGGAGCGGCGTTCGAGTGATTGGCTGAAGATCAAGATTCGCCGCCAGGTCGAATGCGTAATCGGAGGATACACCGAGCCCGAAGGCTCGCGCGCTCACTTCGGCTCCATCGTGCTTGGGCTTTACGACAGCCAAGGCCGGCTCATTCACGTAGGCCAGGCGGGCAGCGGCTTTACCCAAAAATCACTCACCGAAATCTGGCAACTCCTGAAAAAGCGCGAGACAAAAACCAATCCGTTTTACGGCGAAGTGGAAGCGCTGCGCAAAGTTAGCTGGATCAAACCCGATCTCGTCGCCGAAATCGAATACACGGAGTGGACGGAAGGCGCAAGCGGGGGTAGCGGACCGAAGCTTCGCGCCCCGGTTTTTCTCGGCTTGCGCGACGATAAGGATCCCAAGGAATGCCTGCTGGATGATGCCGTTCCCGGGCATTCAACTTGAGAGCTTTGCGGACAAGCCACTTGCGTGCACACTGCACCATCGCTTGCCCTCTAGAGAATGTTCACTGCCCGGGCAGCGAGAAGCACGAGAATCGCCAGGGAAATAAGCGATTGCAGCATCGTGGCCACCTTCGCCCACCGCGAGAGAACGGCAGTGTCAGTCGGCGAAAAAGCGGTGCTCGTGTTGAATGCAACAAATAGATAGTCCAGAAACTGCGGCGACCAGCCGGCGTAGTGCTCGTGATCGCTCGAAAGCTGCGGGAAGAGAAATGCGCTGGCTACCTTGCACCGGGAGTGGTCGCGGCCCAAGGGACCGCCGGCGTCCAGCTTCCAGTACCACAAGGCGAATACCAGCACGTTGGTGATCCACAATAAGAGGGCTGACCGTAGTAGCGACTTAGGCATCTCTCGATGAGACGGAATTCCCTGAATGAGGAAGATGAGCGATGCGATCAGTGCCACTGTAATCAGGGCGAGGGCGACGAAGGTCAGCATTCGCGTGACCTTGAAGTAGCCGCGAGTATTCGTGATCACGATTGGAATCATGAGCACGACGATTACAAGAAGTAGCAGCCACCCTGGCCCCAGCGAAAGAGGTTCGGGCAAAGCCCAGAAGACCCCGGCCGCCGACAGCATGGCGAGGAAAGCCGGCCAGCGTGGTTCACGCGTCGTAATGCTCATAGCAACGGAGTGTTGAGTGAAGTCTAAATCCAGCTTTGGCATACGCCAAGGTCCCTGAGAGGTTCGCCACTATACGAAAACAGCGGTGGGCGAAAGTGAGCCGGAAGGCCGGACGATCCAGTTTCAGACTTGGCCCTTAGATCGTGTCCAGCGCGGTCCCTCCACGAGTCTTATCAGTTCCAAAGGTAGAGATCACAGCAAGGATTTCGCCGGTCGTCGAGCGTGTGCGTGGTGACTCCGATCAACGCGGCAACTTCCTTCGGTAAGGGCTGAATCTCATTGGCGACCGATGTTGTCGAGTTCCTTTTTCAGCGCAAGCCTGTCCATGGATGCATGGGGAAGCGAGAGAAACAGGCTGATTCGGCGATTTAATAGGAAAAAAGCGTCACGAAAAGCCTTCTGAATTTCTTCCTCCGTGCCTTTAGCACCTGCGGGGTCGGGAATCCCCCAGTGCGCCGTCATTGGCTGACCCGGCCAAACAGGACAAACTTCGCTTGCCGCGCTATCGCAGACAGTGAAGACGAAGTCCAACTTGGGCGCGTCTGGTTTCAAGAACTCGTCCCAACTTTTGCTTCTAAAACCGCTTGTCGGAATATGTGCGACTTCAAGCTGGTGCAATGCCTCCGGGCGTACGCTTCCCGAGGGATGGCTTCCCGCGCTGTAAGCTGTGAATCGCGGTCGGCCTTTGAAGTTCATGATCGCTTCAGCCATGATCGACCGCGCCGAGTTGCCCGTGCACAGAAAAAGAACGTTGTAATGAGGCTCCATCTTGGTTGTTCTCAGTTGCAGCAGGTAGGCTGGCAACGGTCTCTGGGTTTCACGGCGCGCACGAATGCACTCATGACCTTGCCGTCCAGTTGCGGCGCGATTGCGTCAACGTCGATGTTCTGCCCTGCAAGAAACTCGCGGGCATCATCCACGTTGTAAACGCGGGTTGGCTCAAGGTCTATCTGCTCAAATCCAGCGGCGGCGAGTTTAATGCGGTAGTCGTTCTCTTCCAATGATCCCGCCACGCAACCAACCCAAAGCAGGATGCTCTTGCGGACTTCCGGCAACATTTCGCCGCGGGTGACTACGTCCGACACAGCGAACCTTCCACCCGGCTTGAGTACGCGGAAGGCTTCCCTCAGAACCGCATCCTTATCCGACGATAGGTTGATGACGCAATTGGAAATGACCACGTCGACCGAGTTGTCGGGCAGCGGTATGTGTTCAATCTCACCCTTCAGGAACTCCACGTTCGTGATGCCTGACTTGCGCTTGTTCTCCTCGGCCAGCGCCAACATCTCGTCCGTCATGTCCAGCCCGTAGGCTTTTCCCGTAGGGCCGACCCGCCTTGCAGAGAGCAGAACGTCAATTCCGCCGCCCGACCCGAGGTCCAGCACCGTTTCACCGGGATTGAGCTTCGCTAAGGCCGTCGGGTTTCCGCAGCCCAACGATGCCAGCAGCGCCTCTTCCGGGATCTGCCCCGCCTGGCCCGCGTCATACAGGTTCGCGGTGATTGGGTCGCAGCCGCAGGAAGGGCTGGCTCCGCAACAGGAACTTCCTCCGCTGCTTACCCTGAGTGCTGCTTCCCCGTATTTTTGCTTCACGACTTCCTTAATATCTGGGCTGCTCATATCACTCCTATCTGCAAATTTGAACGATCTGCTCGGGCTTTACTGCGTTATTCCGCGTGCAGCACTCGGCATACAAGAACTGGAGCACTTCCTGAAGGGCATCGACGTTCGCGGTATAGCGGAGGAACGTGCGCTCGCGCTTCACGTTCACGAGGTCTTCCATCCGCAACTTATCTAGGTGGTGCGAAAGCGTAGAGTTTGGGATGTCCAGTTCAGCCTGAATCTCCCCGACTACCAAACCTTCCGGGTGTGCGGACAGCAACAACTGCATAATCCGGAGCCTTGCTTCTGTGCCCATGGCCGAAAACATATCGGCATACTTGGTTATCTGCTCTGCGTTCTTTCTGGATTGCGCGGTCGGCATATTTCGATGATTGCAGAATAATGAAAACATTGTCAAGAGATAAAGTTTGGCCGTCCTGGGTATGATTTTCTCGGGATCACGGGCTGAGCGCGGGCTGGTGGAAAGAATGGTAGGCCTCGGACGATCGACCTCTTCCGTTCGAAAACGCCCTTTACCTCGAAGTCGCCGTTCAATACCATTTCGC
>JASICF010000449.1 GCA_030044775.1 Candidatus Sulfotelmatobacter sp.
CAGGGTAATTCCCGCACCAAAACGGACGAACTGACCGATATATCCATAGAACGAATATTCGAGCCACTTGCACAGAAAGCAAGGAATGCCGCGCATCGCGCATTCCGTGGCAACCGTCGAGAGCACGGCGACCGCAAACCAGGTTTCATCGAGAAGGGCGTCGGTGAGGAGTCCGGAAACAATTCGGGTAACCTTCAGTTGGTGTGGCGGAAGGACGCGTTTAACCAGGTTCGTCCGCTCGCGTCTGCTTTCCGATGGATGCAGCTTCACGATCAGCTTGCGCCCGCTCAAGAGCGCCAAGTCGGCTAGAGCAGGCAATATATCCCGATAGAATGCCTCGGCTCGCGCATTGCCGACTTCATAACCCTCCGAGATAAAAAGGATTTGCGAGCGAAAAGCGTCTCGACGCCATTGCTTTCGTTTGGTTGGCGAATGACGCGCTGGGGCGCCAATCTCAACTTTATCGGCCGGCACGCGGCAACGCTGCACCAGATAGTCCTGCTCCATTTTGCCTTTAGCCAGAATTACGTCGCCATAGGTGCTCTTCAATGCATAGTAGCCGTCGAGTGCGCCGTGGTGGCAAGCCACGCTCGGCAATCCGCGTTCACGGGCCAGGAGCATGGGAATGCGCGTGTAAGGATTCGAGTCATCCGCGCAGAGAACAGCCTGCACCGGTTCTCGATCAAAAACATTCCGCCACGCATCGCGAACTTCGAGGCCGTAGCGCAATTGTTGAGGGAATTCGGCAAAGCATCCGAGGTCGTCCAGAAGCTTGAAGTCCCGAAGCTCGATTAAATTTCTTAGCAGCTGGCGCCAGCGTAACTCAAGATCCGCCGCCTCAGCGCTGCGATTACGCACAACCGCATAGGAAGAAAGCCATGCGCCTGCAACATTCGATGGGAGGGTTTTCAGCCAGCCGCTCCTTCGGGTCGACACGAGAAGAAACTTCTGCTGCGGCAGAGAGGATGCATAGGCGATCCCAGTACGCGAAACGTTTATGTACGCCGTAGGAAGGAGAACAACGGGAGCCTCGGACGCTCGGCGACTGTGGGGAATGTGGGCACGAAGCCGGTATCCGGGATCGTACTTGTCGCAGATGACATCGGCAATCTGTGAAACAGAAAGTTGGCGAGCGGCGCGAATGCAGTGCACGATCCCCGTCCTGCGCTGGTTGCGACGCAAAGGATAGATATGCACTCGTTCGGGCAACAGGTTTTGCATCATACCCGCGTGAAAACCTGGGCGCGAAACATAAATTTCATTGTCGGATACCGCCTCGGCCAGGCGTTGCAGCAGGATCACGGCTTCCAACTGCTCGGTCAGGCAGATCGATAACATCTCCCACCAGTCGAGACCGTGACTGTCAACGAGGCGTCCACGGCCTGCATCGAACAGGCTTCGTATATGCCAAAAATCGTCGAAATCCTTTCGGAGCGAATTGAGCGTGTACACCGGACAATGAAATTCATGGACCCATCGCTCATAGGTGCTTTGTCCAGCCAGGCCGAGATCTACGATGCGGTCCCACGGGGATCCCTCACACTTTGCAAGATCGGGAGCATCGAGTGGATCGACAAGAAGTACGCTCATTGACTCACCAGGCAGTGAGACCGCCATCTACCACGAGGCAGTGGCCGGTGACATATGAGGCTTCGTCGGAGGCAAGAAATGCGGCCGCACTGGCCACTTCGTCGGCGGCTGCCATTCTGCCGAGCATGGTTTTCTCCGTGTATCTCCTGACAAATTCCTCCGGCTGGCGTGCAGAGGAGGCGATGCCTCCAGGAACAAGCGCATTCACACGCACTCCACGGCTTCCCCACTGCGCCGCCAACCAGCGGGTCGCGCCCTCAGCGGCGGCTTTGACTGCAGAGTACTGCACCGGCGCGGGTGACATACCTTGCGGGTAGATTCTGCGATCCGCCCCCACCTGGGCATAGATCGAAGAAAGAAATACCATGCTTGCGGAGCGGCCGTCGAGGCCTTCAACCATCCTCCGCGCCAGCAGAATGTGGCCCGCGACGTCGACGGCGAAAAGGTTTGTAAAAGACGCGTGGATCAATTTTTCGAAAGGCAAGCTCACACCTTCCCGAAGGGAAGCGTTCGCCACAAGCACGGAAGGAACTCCGGCCCCATTCACGACGCACTTCAGACAGTCAGCGATACTTTGCTCGTTCGATAGATCAAGCTGAACCGGGATGTATTTTCCACTTTCTTTGTTCTCCCCTACCCACCGCTCCGCCTTGGCAATATCTCGCGAAGCAATCGCAACCGTGGCACCTTCGAATCCCAGGCGGCGCGAGATCGCGCTTCCTAGTAATCCTGTTGCCCCTGTCACAAGAGCAACGCGGCCCTGTAGTCCGTTCATGCGGCTCGCTCCGCCAGGATCATCTCGCAAAGCTTAAGGTCGAATTCTTCGGCAACGTGAACCGAGCGGTCCTCGGGGGTCTTCACCACTCCCAGATGTTCTCCGAAGAAGTGGCCAACCTGCGACAGCGCGGGAAGACGCGCAATTTTGATGGAGCCATTCGGTCGAAAAACCGGCGGCAACAAAGGACGCTCCTTGAGAAATTGCGAGCCAAAATACATGCTCCAGAATTCCCCCTCGCCGGGCGCGACGACCCAATGAAAGTAATGCGGATCAACTGGGGTAACGCTCACTACAAAATCGAAGCGTCGGGTTTGAAACTCCCGCACCGCAGATTGCAAGTCCTCGATAGACCGAAGGGGCGAAGTCGGTTGAAGGCAAACCAAAGTATCGATCGGAGTCCCCTGCTCGGCAAGATGTGTGGCGAGGCGTTGGCATGGGATGTGGGAGGCAACAAGGTCGCCGCATAGGTCCTGCGGCATCAAGAACGGAACCTCGGCGCCAAACGAGCGTGCTATCTCGGCGATTTCCTGATCTTCAGTGCAGACATAGACAGCATCAAAGATTCCGCTCCGACGAGCAGTCTCAATGCTGTGAGCAATCATTGGCTTGCCGCCGAGACTGCGCACATTCTTTCTCGCCAGCCGCTTGCTGCCGCCACGTGCCGGAATGGCGCAAAGCATCCTCTCAGGCACCGAGGCGCTCCTGAGCTAGGGCGGGATAATGCACCGGTTCCAAAGGTGATACCCTGTCGCGCGCAGTCAATCCGTGAACTAGCAGTTCCGCGAGCTTGAGATCTTCTTCGTCATCAATATCGATCCCGCGATTGGCATCCATTTCTGCAAGGGCAAAGGGAGCACCGTAGAAAGCGTTCTGCTCAAGAAAATCTTTGGTGCGCGCCCACCACACTGCGCCCGTGGGACAAAACGCCTTGGCCAGTTCCTGGCTGCGAACGAAATTGTTGTCTCCGAAAAGCCATTTTCCATAACCCTGAGAATCGTAGGTGACAGCCCAATGCGGATAGAGTCCGCGATAGGGAACAACGGAAATCTGAAAGCTGTAGCCGCCACGCTGGAATCGATGCCAAAGATCGACGATATCCTGACTGCGCAGTAGCGGACAATTCGGCATGCATTGGCAGAGCGCTTCGGGATCTACTCCGCGGCCGCGCAGGACGTCCAAAACGTGTTTTGCCACATCGACCAGAGAAGCGGAATCGCTGGCGAGTTCGCGGGGACGCAAGACAAAAGACGCGCCACAACTCTCGACGACATGCGCGACTGCAGGGTCGTCGGAAGAAACCAGCACTTCGCGAAATAGCCCGCTATTCAAGGCCGCCGAAACCGCGTACGTCAGCATGGGACGACCGAAAAACAACCGAGTGTTTTTTCCGGGAATACGTTTCGAGCCGCTGCGGGCCGGAACAATGGCGATCAGGTTACTGTTCAAGGCTCACCCATCTTCGTTGCGCCGATGAATCCAGAGCAGCTAACGCGACCTGCAGGGCTAGCTTGGAATCAGCCAGACTGCGGCTGGAGTTTCTTCGCTTATGTATGCACGAAAGGAAGTCATGCAGCTCGGCAACATACATCTGATTGGCTTCGAAATCGTATTTCAGGATTTCGGTCTCACGTCCTGGCCGGATGATGCTCACCTCGTTGCGAGCATAATACCACTCGAGGGTCGCGCACTCGCCTGCCAGAACGCACGAACGCGACGCGCTGCGTTGAACGAAATCCATGTGGA
>JASICF010000055.1 GCA_030044775.1 Candidatus Sulfotelmatobacter sp.
ACGGGATAGGGGGAGGGGGGTACCCAGATTAACAGTTAGCATGGGGCTGTTACATCCGAGTTCGAAAAGGGGGCCGGCCCAGCCTTTGAAGGCTGCGACCCACATGCGCACTAGGTCTTTAAGCTTCCATGTGCTGAAAGTAGCAGATGCTAGCGTCGGCGCGTGCGAGAATGATTCTCTTCTTCGCCGTTAACGAATGAGGAGCACACATGGTTTTTGCCAAGCGCCTTCGCGAAGGGGTGGTTCGTGGCGAGATTACTTGCAGCGTCAGGATTTGGACGCGACCCCATGTGACAGAGGGCTGCCGCTATCGCATGGGAGACGGGGAGATAGAAATCGAATCAATAACCCCGATCGGCATTCCCGATATCACTCCGGAATTAGCCCGGGAATCCGGCTTCCTGGGAGTGCTGGATCTGCTCAAGGTCGCCAAGCACGGCAAGGGGAACAACATTTATTTGATCCGATTTCACTATATTCCGCTCCGCCGTAAGCGGACGGGCTACGGAGCGAAAAGAAGATCGAGAGGGAAATCGATTCGAAGAGGCAGCCGGTCCTAAAACTCGAGAAGAAGGGCGCTGTGCTGCTCGGTATGACGGAGAGCTCTTGCGTGGATGCCCCACCCTCCGCAGGTTTTCGAAGGGTGGGATTCCCACGGACAACCTACGCGAACACTCGCGTTACTGAATCTTTTCGGTCTTGCCGTCGTAGTGGACGTAGCCGTTCTTGTCGTTCTGCTGCATCACGTCCTGGTTCGTGTAGGCTTTCTTCGCTGGGTGTGCAGTCGCCGCCGCACCGAGTGAACCTGCCCCGGATTGTGCGGAGGCGAAGTAAACCCAGGATCGCGCCTCGCTTTTGCGCTCGCCTTCTTCGCGCTCCATGTGCTCCCGGAACTCCCGGCGTGCGGCGTTCATTCTCATTGAGCCAATCTCCGAGTTCGTTGCGGGATCGACCAGCGGCATGCCGCCGCCGGAGTACCAGACGGGCATGGTGTAGACCGAGCTGGTATTGCCGTTGATCTCGGACAAAGTTGCGTTCGTCGCGCCGGCGATTAGACCGGTGGTGGAATTAGTCGCACCGACCGGGTTCGGCGAATAGGTCGCGAACGAGAGGCTCGGCGTGGTGATCATCGGGACATAAGGACCGCACCCGTAGGGGCAATAGCCCGGAATACCACGCTCGCCTTGGGCGAAGCCCAGTGCCGACAACAGAAGAAGGGAAGAAACTACGGAGAGAAAGCGCATCACTGCCTCCTGGAAGCGTTACCTTGATCGCTCTGGCAGCATGTGGCGTGCCACTTAAGCCGGCAGGCGGCCAGCGGCCACTTAGTCAAAATCTCAGGGTGTTTCTGAGCACTTTAAATGAGGTCGCCGGTTCGATGCGCAAACACTTGCGCAAGAGATGCAGCCGATTGTAAGAATGAATAACGCCGAAAGCAGCGTCAGATGCCCGGTCTGGCAAAGAAATTCATTCAGGCTGTGTGCGCCAGATCGGTTCCCCGCCCAGCGAGTGATAAAAGCCCCAGCCTGCCAGAGCCACAACACTGAGCAGGGCAAGGATCGAAGTGGGCATGTACCACGCAGAAAGATCCGCGGAGAAAGGGACATTCGCCAACATATCGACAGTGAACAGCGCGCAGGCCAATGGCACCAGGCCGAAGCGGAAGACAATCAGCACGGCGACGGAATAGAGCAAAATCTGCATGGGCAGCTCAACTGACGGATATGAAGAACTCAGGCCGAGCGGCAGCGCATAGACCGCCACGAACGCGATCGCGGCCAGCCAATCCTTGCGCAGCAGCGTTTTCAGCCCAAGCAGCAAAAAGAAAAACAGCAGCGTGAACATAATGGCTTGCGGAATTCGTGTCAGCCACGCGCCTAGCGCCTCGCGTCCGCCCATTAGATACTCTGTTGAGTCGAACTGCGGAGCGGCTCCGAGCGCCGTCACGCGAATCCCTGCGAATTGAAAGATCAGAACCCAGACTACTCCCAGCATCACGCCGAAGAGCAGGTCGCGGCCAACCAGCGGATCGCGAAATTGCCCCGATAACGCTCGGCTCCATGAAATCATCGCCTGGGGCCAGCGCCGCCGCACCCAAGGCTCGAGGGCCAGGTATAACATCCACGTAATGCCCGAAAAGAACAGCGAAGTGCTCACGGCAATAACGAACAGGCCTATGGTCGGAAGACCCATGACGAAGTGCGCGCGGCACAGCCACAAAAGCATCTGCAGGATGAATATGATCCCGCCCAGGCGAAGCGCGCCGCCGCGATCGCCGCGCCCCTGGCGGTAGTTCCTGCGGGCAAGGTAAACCGCTCCGAACAGTGCCGACAAAAACAGGAATACGGAGACCGCCCGGCCCAATTTTTTCCCAAGAGAATCTTCCGCGCTCTTCATGCGGTCTGGTTTGGTCCAGTCGCCGATCAGAGAAAAGAAAACCGGCTTACCCCGGTACGAGGCCGCTTCGACGCGCAGGGGGCGATTTGTTCCTGGCCAGCTTCCCGTCCAGGCTGCGCGAGTATCGGCAGCGGCCAGCGAGTTCCAAGTAGGTTCAGCTTTTTGAAATTGCGAGGGGTCTAGTCCGGCGGCGCTGAAGAGCAAACTCCAATCGAATGTCGATCGTTGCGTTGTGCTGCTGTCTTTTTGCGCAGGGATCGCTTCGAAATAAATGAGCCGTCCCTGTGGATCGAGTTCTGTTTCGATCATCCCGGAAAGAGTTGGCGGAGGATCGCTAGTCGATACCATGCCCGGACTCAGAAGCTGATCACGAAAACCGTCGGGGACGAGGTCGTCGGGACTTTGCCGGTACCAGAACTGGAGGAGGGAAGGCCTCCCAGCGAGCACCGCCGGCCAATTCGGGTGCGGCTTGTCATTCCTTTCGACGTACTCCTGCAGGTCATCGTCGAATTGCAAATCGTACGCGCTGTCGAGTGCATGCCCCGGATACCCCAGCCGCGCGATCGTCTCGCGAGCCTTTTGTGCGAGCACGTCGGGCGTGAGCTCGAGTGGCATCTTCGCGAGGCCGCCATAGCGAATATTGAGGAAGACGACCAGGGCAAGTGCCGCCAGCAGGCCCGTAATGCAGGCAACCGCTACGCCCGACCGGAGTCCCACCGTTTCGCCTGCCGCAGCGACCATTTGCGGCGAAGGAGTTTCGCCTGCAGCCAATGCGGCAGCTAACGGATCTCCTCCCGGCAGAGCTGCGGCCACACTCAAAACCGTGGCTGGCCGCGCCGAAGGTTCGGTTTCGAGGCACCGCAGGATGACCCGTTCGATGACGGGATTGAGATCTTTGACCACCGACGATGGCCGGCTCAGCACGCGCTCATCACGAGCGTGCGGCTTGTCAACAGGTTTCTCGGCGAAAGCTCGCTTACCGGTGAAAACTTCGTAGAGAACCAGGCCCAGCGAATAAATATCGCTGCGCGTACTGACTTCTGTTCCCGCGAGTTGCTCGGGTGCCATGTACGCGGGAGTGCCGCTGCGCACTTCGGCGCCCTGAATTTGCTCGGCGACTCCGGCCAAGCCAAAATCGGTAATGACGACCTGGCCTCGGCCATCGAGCATGATGTTCGCAGGTTTCAGATCGCGGTGCAGCACCCCCTTGGTATGAGCCGCGGCCAAGCCGGCGCAGAGCTGGCGGCTGATGTCGAGCGCCTTATCTTCGGGAAGCCGCCCGATGCGCCGCAACAAAGACGCAAGGTCTTCGCCGTCGACGTATTCCATGGTGAAAAACGTATGGCTCTCGACTTCTCCCACGTCGTAGACGCGACAGACATTGGGATGGGATACCCGGCGGGCAATACGCACTTCATTCTTGAACCTTTCCAGCAAACTTTGATCGCGCGCCGCTTCATCGGGCAGGAATTTCAGCGCCACGGGTTGGCCAAGTGTCAGGTCGTCGGCGCGGTAGACCTCGCCCATGCCGCCTTTGCCGAGCAGGGCTATGATGCGGTAACGGCTGGCCAGCAACCGTCCGGGCAAAAAACGGCCTTCGCTCAAATAGGGGCCGGAACTGTCGGGCCGCGATGAGGTCCCTGAAGACGGTTTTTGCGGCAACGGCGAAGTTGCGGTTGCGAAGTCGATGGTGGCTGCCTCGGCATCGTAATTGGCAGGTTTTCCGCAGCCCGAGCAGAATCTTCCGTTCGCGGGGACATCGGTTCCACAGGATGAGCAGGTGGGCATGAGCTTTTCCGATACAGTCTACCGCGACCCAACTCGGAATGGTCTGGTTCGCCGTTCGAGTTGACGGCAAGCCTTGCGATTACAGCAGCCCAGACACCTCGGTTACGGAGTTCATCTTCATCGGGTACTCAAAAAGGCACGCCCGCTTTGTATTACCATCCAGACGATGAGGTCGCGCCTGTGCCGACGGCTGGCTGATCCGGTTTTCCTGTTATGCCTGACCGCGGGCTTGCTTGCGTTTGTTGTCCAGTCTGGAGAGCTTGGCAGCGCCGACACCGCGCACCGGCTACAAACCACCCACTGGCTGTGGACCTCTGAGCCGCAGGTATTTTCCAACGAATATCCCGAGTTCGGCCTTCGCGGTCGTGGTGGCCAGCTCTATGGCTGGTACGGAATCGGCCAGTCATTGCTCATGTTGCCGGCCGATCTTGTCGGGACATGGATTGCTAATTGGAAAATTTTTTCCGATTACGGAGATGATCCCAGTGTGCGCAGCATCGTGGCCGGCTACAGCACCAGCATTCTGGTGAATGTCCTCACGGCGCTGATTGTTTTTCGCCTGCTTCGCCAATTGCTGTTCAGCGTGCGGGAATCGGCCATCGGGGTTTTGGCATTGCTGTTCTGCACGACGCACCTGCATTACACGCAGAACATGATGGAAAACAACTACATTATGCTCCTGACCCTGACGGGGTTTTCCTTTCAGTATGACTGGCTTCGCTCGGGCAGCGGGACGCGATTATTTTGGGGAAGCTGCGCCCTGGGATTAAACCTGCTCACACGGCTTACTACGGGCCTTGATCTGATTGGCGCAGGCATTTTTCTTCTGCTAGTGCTCTGGTTCGAACGCGCGAGCATGCGCCAGGTTTGGGACAGATTCGTTTCGTATTGCAAGGTTGCGGCGCCGGTGTATGCGTTCTTCCTGGTGCTCGACCGCATTTATCAGTTCTATCGATTTGGCTCGTTTACCAATACCTACGTTTCTTTGTTCGCGGAAGAACAAAGACTGCAGGATCCCAGCCTGCCGGCGAGCTTTCCTTGGAGCACGCCTTTCTGGCAAGGATTTCTTGGACCGTTCCTCAAGCCGGAGAAGTCAATTTTTCTGTTCGATCCTCTGCTGCTCCTCGCGATTGCCGCGTTGGCGATTTTGTGGAGGAAGCTATTGCCTGAAGTCCGCGCCTATGGCGTCGCTTCACTGCTCCTGCTGCTCGGCTACATTTGTTTCTACGCGCGATATACATATTGGGCGGGAGATTTTGCGTGGGGGGATCGCTACGTTTCGACGGCGGTCGAAATGGCTGCAATGCTTGCGGTCCCATTGTTGTTGCGTTATCACAGGAGCTTGAATGAATGGATTCGCCGTGGCGCGACCGCACTGATTGCGATCAGCCTTGTCGTTCAAATCGCCTCACTCGCTTTTTGGTTTCCCCTCGAGATTTATCAAATGGAGACGTTGGGACATCCCACCTTCGTGATCGCATTGCGTTTCAAAAACATTGTCGCGTTTTCCGTTGGCAAAATGAATGCCTGGGGACTGAACAACGTTGCCATGACGCAAGACCCGTGGGATTACGTTCACATCACGACCTGGAATTTTCTGCCGTTCCTATTGCGCAGAGTGGGAGAGGTACCCGGCTGGGTGGTGGGTGCGGCTTTTGCCATCTGGATCGCATCTCTGGCCGGGCTCGCGTGGGTGCTCGGAATGCTGAGGATTGCGCTGAGGGGTGAGAGTAAGAGCAAAGACCCAGTCGAAGCGTAAAAGCCAGGCGATCACCCACGGAATCAGTGTTGAGCGAATTAGCAGCGGAAATCTTCCGCACCTTACATTCCCAGCCAGACCGTTTTTTCGCGGGGCTATAATTGCGCACACATGGCTCTGACTGCGGGTACGAAACTCGGCCAATATGAAATTCTTTCGCCTCTTGGAGCCGGCAGCATGGGCGAGGTGTACCGTGCGCGCGATAATCGCCTGAACCGCGACGTGGCTATCAAGGTGCTGCCCGAGCTGGTTTCTTCTGACGCACAACGCCTGCACCGGTTCGAGCACGAAGCCAGAGCTGCAGCCGCGCTGAACCACCCTAACATTCTGGTGGTTTATCAGATGGGAACGTACGAAGGCACGCCTTACCTCGTATCGGAACTGCTCGAAGGCAAGACGCTGACTGAAGTGCTCCGG
>JASICF010000450.1 GCA_030044775.1 Candidatus Sulfotelmatobacter sp.
TTTTCCGCGTTCATCCCGCCCTGGGCTCATGACGGTGGCACCCCGAAACTCCTCGAACGCCTCAAAGATCCCGCCACGCGCGCCCGCATCCGCAAAGATATGCTCACGCCATCCAAAACCTGGGATAACGAATGGCAGGAAATTCCCGGGCCGGAAGCCATACTCATCGGCGTCGTGCAAAATCCGAACTTGCTTCCACTCCAAGGCAAACGCCTCTCGGAAGTTGCCAAGCTCTGGCACAAGCCTCCGATCGACGCGCTGCTCGACTTTCTCATTCAAGATCCTTACGCTGACGTCGCCGTTTTTGGCATGTCGGAACCCGATGTGAAACTCGCCCTCGAACAACCCTGGGTTTCCGTTGACAACGATTCGTCGGGAACTTCGCCCGATGGCATTCTCGGCCAGGAGCATCCCCATCCCCGCGCCTATGGAACGTTCCCGCGCATCCTGCGCAAGTACGTTCGCGAAGAAAAAGTTTTGTCGCTTCCCGATGCGATCCGCAAATTTTCCGCTTTGCCCGCCCAGCGCATGCGACTCTCCGATCGCGGCGTCCTCAAGTCTGGAATGCGCGCCGACGTTGTGGTCTTCGATCCCGAAACCATCCGCGATATCGCGACCTACGACAAGCCCAATCAGCTTTCCGTGGGAATGCAGTATGTTCTTGTGAATGGAGTTCCCGTGATCGATGACGGCAAAATGACCGGAGCGCTTCCGGGAAAAGTTCTCCGCGGCCCCGGCTACGTCCCGTAGCGCTGTCTGCATGCCGCGCATGGTCGTCCCGAAGGCCCGCGTTTTCTCCAGTGGGCCGAGGGATCTCCGATGCAGACAAACAGGTTCTTCAAACCGCAAGAGCAAGAATCCACTACGGCCTCAACTTTGCCTGCGCCTGCGGAACCTGCTCCACCCGTGGCTCGGCCACTGTCCCTGTCACGCTATAGACCGTTGCAACCGCACGCGGCTCAGAGCCTCCGCTCAGCTTCAAATCCAGCGCTTGCGCCAGCGAGGCCGTCCCGCGAATCTCATAGGTGCTCGCTCCCGAAACCAAATTCCCTTCGTCAAAATCGAGTTTTCCGTCGTGCAACTGCGCCCGCCCGCGCCATCTTCCAATCTGCAGCGGCGGATCGTCCACACCCAATGCAAGATGTGGCAAGGCTCCATTCCAGACATCGAACTGCAAGGTCCCCTCCGCCGATTTCCAGAATGTCGCTGCATCTGCTCCCGACGCCTTTACCTGATAATTCCCGCTTGCCGTTCCTGCGATCCACGCATCGTGCATCGCTGCAGCTACCTGCTCCAGCGAAATCGACTTCCAGCTTCCGCTCCCTTGATAGACCGGAGCTCCCTCTGCAAAATCGATCCGCCACTTGCCCAGGTGTTCTCCGCCCAGCACATCGGCGCGCAAATCAGAAACCTCGAGTTTCCCATGTTGCAGCTCAAGCGCGGCTGAAACCTGCTTCGCTGCCACACTGTGGATCAGCATTCTTCCCGCGCTCACATTTCCCGTTGCCCACAAGCTCCGCAGAAACCCAGCCGGAGCCGGCTCGCTTGCCAGCACCTGATACCAACGACGCTCGCTTCGCGGAGGGCGCAGCCACTCGTGCAAACCTGCGAGCGTTACTTCGTCCGTATTCAAACTGAAATTCACCTGGCATGCTCCGGGAACACCGCATCCTCGCGGCAGGCTTACAACGCCCGTCCAGTGCGCGCCGCCGGCCCGCGCATTCAATTTATCGACGCGCGCTTCGTCTTTCGAAAGCAGCAGCTCTGCCGATGCAATCTCAACCTGTTCGTTTATTCCGCGCACATTCACCCGCACATTGTGCAATTGTGCCTTTCCGGTCACCAGAGGCGGGGAGAATCCTGATGCATCTTCCGACACGCGATTGCTCCACCATCCCGCCGCAACCAAATCCATCTGCGCCGTGCCGTCCACGTTGGCCTGCATCGCAGGAAATCCCAGAAGAGTGGCCAATCGCAGCGTGTGCGCGATGTCTCCCTCTCCACGAATCACCGCGCCATAACCGTATGGTCCAAACCATCCGCGCACTTGCGCGGCCGCTGCCCGGCCAAGGGTTACCGGCAAAGGTCCATACTCCAGCCGCAATCCATTAGCCGCATACACGAAGGGCTGCGAGGCGTGGGCTCGATTTGTTTTTGGATTCTTCCCCGCGACCAGCACGAATGGCACCGTGCCGGCCTGCCAATCGACCTTACTGCCCGCCGATTGCAGCCGAAGATCTGTGATCTCCCCTTGTCCTTCGAACTCCGGCCCGTCTGGCGACTTTCCGTCTTCCCGCGCAACAAAATCTCCCTGCACTCCTCCCGTCGCAACAAGGTCCGAAGGCAGATTCTTTTTCGCGCGCTGCGCCAGTTGTGCCACCGCGCTCATCGGCACGTTGGCCAGCTCCAGCGAGAGATCGACCCGGTGCACTCCTGGCAACCCGGCGTCCCCATGCAGCGTGATCATTCCATCGCCGACCGGCAGGCTGCAGAAAATCTGACGCGTGATTTGCTCCATGGAGCTGTATCTTCCATCGCAATGGCCCTGCAGGTGCATGCCGCCCATGCTTGATATGTCGTAACGATGAAAGTCTTCGATCGATGCATCGGCGCCGATCTGCAAGGCTGCCGGCGTCCCGTTCAGAGTTGCACTCAACTGTGCTTCTCCGCGCCATCCTTTATCGTTTCCCGAGATCAATTTCGTCACTTGTCCCAGTGGCGCCCCGCTCCATTCCAGGCTGAATTGCAGTGGGGTTTCCCGCAGACTCGGCGCGCGCTGCCAGCTTCCGTTCACTCGCAGCACCCCGGCGTCGTTCAAGTTCGTATCGGTGCGCAGCGGCTGCGCTTTCAGCCGCACACCCCAGGTGTTTTCAGACTCCTGCCATAACGCGAAATCGGCGTCGAGCAGCGCGTATGCCTTCTTTTCTGTGCCGGATTTGAAATTGATTCGGCCCGAACTCGCCTCGATATACGGGAATCCCGGCCTGCCTTCTGATTTCGATTTTTCCGTTGGCGCTGTTGGGGTGCGCGCTGTGTGCTCCAGCAATTCTTCCAGGTTCCATCTGCCATCCGCGCGGCGCACGAGATTCAAGCTCGGTTCGCTCAACTCCAGACGCGATACATCGAGCCTTCCCCGCAGCAGCGAGGTCAAGCGCACTCTCGCGACCACTTCCGGCGCGCGCAGCATCGGCTCCGCTCCAAACGAGGGGTCTTCATCGATCACCAGATTGTCAAGATCGAAACCGGGAGGCAAAAACCGCAGATGAACCGAGCCGATTTCCACCGGACGCGTCACCGCGCGACCAATCGAAGTCGCAATCCGCGCCTTCAACCGCGACACGCCGGGCCGCACCAGAAATAGAATCAGGACAATCGCGGCGGCCGCAATCACCCTCCGCCGTTTAGGCGAGAAGACCTTCACCGGATGATTCTAAACGTTCGCTTCCACCGCGTCTCATCAAAGAAGTGCAGCACGACGTGTCCAAGGAATCCCACGCGGTCGCCGATGCTGGTGCGTTGATATTCATCGCTCGGTGTCTCAAATGACCAATAGATAAACATCGGCCGGCCGATGATATTTTCCCTCGGAATAAATCCCCAATAGCGGCTGTCTAGGCTCACACCCCGGTGGTCGCCCATAGCGAAATAGTGATCCGGTGGCACGACCAGGTCTCCATCTTGAATGTACGAAGGCAGTTGCGTTTGCCAAATCGGCGAGATATTTGGATCCGAATCCGGCGGCACGGCGGGAAAATTGTTTCGGTAAGAATCGGTGGGATCGTCGCGATCATGCAGAATATACGGCTCGTCGAGCGCCTGTCCGTTGCGATAGACCACGCCGTTGCGCAAGTGAATGTGGTCGCCGGGAATGCCAATAATCCGCTTTACCACATACGTTCCCGCATACTGCGGGTCGGGATGCAGGAACACCACAATATTTCCGCGATTTACGTTCCGATACGGAATGATCGGTCCAATCCAGGAGCTTTTCGGGGCAAATGAAACGCGGTTTACGAATACGTGATCCCCGATCAGCAATGTGTCTTCCATCGAACTCGAGGGAATCTCAAACGCCTGCACGACGAAAGTGATGATGAATAATCCCGTCACCAGCACCGCGCAGAGCGAGGCCAGGAACTCTACCGTTGTCTCGCGCGGTTTTTCTTCAATCTCGCTCTTCGCCCTGCTGTCTTTCTTCTCGAGTGGTTTTGCCAGTGTCTTTGTCAATTGTTCCGTCCAATCTTGCTTGCCGCTGCCACTAACTCAATCCACCCGGCTCAGCGTGCGGTCCCAGCGCGTGATCTGAAACAGGTGTATTACCGCGTAAGAGAGCCGTGCCAGCTTGCCGTTCAGCGTGGCGGTGGTCGCGGAATCGGTTCCCAGGTCGCGCACCGACCAGTAAATCAGAAGGGGGCGACCAATGATATTTTCCCGCGGCACAAATCCCCAGTACCGGCTGTCGTAGCTGTCGTCCCGGTTGTCTCCCATCACAAAGTAATATCCTGCGGGAACGATCAGTTGCCCATCCTCCACCAGTTTACGCAGCGTCAGCCACCACTCCGGCGTCTCGCCCGCCGCAACATCCAGTTGGGGGAAATCATCGCGAAACAAATCGTTTGCCGGCCGGGTGAAGTGCGCATAAGGTTCCCGCAACGGAATTCCATTCACGAATACCTGCTTGTTCACCAGTCGCACGCGATCTCCCGGCACGCCGATCACGCGCTTCACAAAATGCTGTGCCGGTGTTACAGGATAGTGGAACACCACGATATCGCCGCGCCGGACTCGCCGGTACGGCATAAAAAGATTCGCGACTGCTCCGTTCCCATAACACAACTTGTTCACCAACAGATAATCGCCAACCAGCAGTGTATTCTCCATCGAGGGAGACGGAATCTGGAACGCCTGAACCACGAACGTGATCACAAAGATCGCAATCACCACCGTTCCCAACAGCGACTGCAACGAGCCAATCGCATCCGAAAAAAAACTGCCCGGCTTTCTCTGCGGTTCGGCGACTCGAACCTGAGGGGCAATCTCCACGGGAGCGGATTCGGAAACCGGCGCCAGCGACGGTGGATTCGAATAATTCATTTTCTCTACCGGACCAATCTCTACTGTTCCGCGGATCGCAATGCCCGCGCCGACTTCGTTTCCGCCGTCTGCAACCGTGCGTTCAGGTAGGCCAGCACCTGTCGCGCCGCATCCTGCTCCGCTGTTTTCTTGGTCGAGCCCTGCGCCCGTCCCACGAATTCCGTACCGCGTTCCCCGTTCCTGGGGTTCAGCCGCGCTTCCACCGTGAAAATCTTGTTGTGCTCCGGGCCCGCTTCTTCCACCAACACATAAGAGGGCTGCGGCAAGCCCAGCCGCTGCAAAGTTTCTTGCAAGGCCGATTTGAAGTCGGTCAGCGGCAGCGCGCCGCCGCCCCGCTCCATGTTCTCCAGTTCAGGAATCAGAATCTCGCGCACGATGAATCCCCGTGCCGGTTCCATCCCTCCATCCAGATACATGGCCGCAATCACCGCTTCCAGCGCGTCTACCAGCAGCGCGCGCTTGCTTCGCCCGCCGCTTTTTTCTTCGCCACGTCCGAGCCGAAGGTAGTTTCCTAGTTCGAGCTTCTGCGCTACGCGGATCAGGTGTCTTTCACTGACCACGTGCGCGCGCAATTTCGAAAGCTCTCCCTCGCGAAACTTCGGGAAGCGCTGAAACAACTCCTCACTCGTCACCAGCGACAACACCGCGTCGCCCAGAAACTCCAGTTGCTCATTATCGTTAACCCGAATCTTGACGTCCCCGGCCTGCTGCGACTCCAGCTCGCGCGCCTGCGAACTGTGCGTAAGCGCTTGCTCGATCACGATCCTGTGCCGGAAGTGGTATCCCAGCGCCGCTTCCAGCGCGGTGATTTCCCGTTCCTTCATATATGGATGATGCGAGTCTCTCGGCGGTTTACTTCGCGGGTGGCGACGCATTCCCTCCGGTCAATTGCGTCAGCCGGTCTTTTTCTTTCCGCGCCGCGTCCCCCGCGGCCGTCCCCTCTTTTGTCAGGCTCACGGCCTGATTCGCATACTTCAACGCCTCCGGGTACTTGCTCTGCATATCCAGGGCCACGGAGAGCCGGAACACCGCGATCGGATCGATCTGCTGCGGAAACGCGTCAATCGACTTGCGCAGATTGCTCTCCGCATCCGGCCAGTTTTTCTGGTCGAAATCGAGAGCCCCCAAAATTGCGTACGCATCCGACCGCAGAAAGTCCTTGTACTGCTTCAATTGCTCCGGCGGATATCCTGATGTCGGCAAATCCGTTTCCACCGTCTGCAGCGCCTTCTCGGCGTCCTTCTTGGCTTCGCCCAGCCGCTGGTCCCGGTCGAGGTCGGTATCACGCGTCCGTTCGGCGAGCACCTGCGATACTCCCAGCAGCGCTTCCGGATCGTCCGGATCGTAGGTCAGAACTTTCTGTGCCATTTCCTGCATCTTGTCGGCATTATTCGCCTGTTGATAGCCGTGCATCGCCGCTTTGTACAGCACCGGCCGCAACTCACTTTCCGGAAACTTGGCTGCAAAGTCTGCGGCGGCCTTTTCCTGCTGCGCCGGATCGGTGATCGCCGCCGCTGTCTTGTAGGCGTCGAACTCGGGCTGCGTCTTTGCCTGCGGCGGACGTTTCCCTGCGGGCGCCGCCGGCGCCCCGCTCTGTCCGCTCGCCTGCGTACCCTGCCCACTCGGCTGCGCCGCGGGTTTGCTGTTGTCTTGCGCCCATCCGCTGTGCGCCAGCCACACTATCGTTCCAAGCAATGCGACCATCATCGCCGCTCGTTTCATGCGTTCTCCTCGAAACATTTTGTAATTGAGTAATTTGGTAATTGAGAAATTTAAACGGCGAATGCCCCCATCGACAACCGTCCAGCGAAAATTACCCAATTACAAAATTACCAGATTGCAAACCTTCTGCTTACTGTGGCTGCGGCTTCGTCGGAGGCTCATACGCCTTTGCCAGTCCCCGCTCCGCTGCCGACCTCACTTCCGGCAAGGTCGCGCCCGCCACCAGCGCGGTTCGATACTGTTCCACTGCAGCCTCTCGATCTTCTTTCATATCCAGAATTCTTCCCAAGTACACGTGCGACCACGCCACCACCTTGGGATCGTTCGATGCTGCAATCGCCTTCTGAAAGTTATCCTCCGCCCCGTCCCGGTTGCGGTTTGCGACCGCCACTTCCGCCAGAATAAAAAGCGCCCGGCCCGGATCGCCAATCTTCTTTTCCAGCGCGGCCTGCGCCAGGTCCTGCGCCCCTTTCGGATCGCCTGCCGAGAGCCGCTGCTCAGCCGTGATCAGCAACCGCCGCTCCTCTGGGCGCGATAGCCTCACCAGTTCCGGCGTTGCGTTGCTGGCGAACTGCACCTCCGCCGCGGCTTTCTCTTCCTTCTTCACGTCTACCGCGTCGATAATTCCGCTGTACTCCGATCGAATCCCCGCCGGATCTTTTTCGAAGGCTACCACCGCGTTATAAAAATGCCGGGTCAGAATGTATCCCTGCTTCACCGCATCATCAACCGCCTGCTGCCGCATCGCCTCTTCCGTCTTGGCGCCGGTTATTCGGATTTCCACTGCTCGTACCATGCATTCCGTCACCAGCAGTGAAATATCCGACTTGAAGCTTACTTCGAGCGGCGCTCGCTGCACCGATTGCAGCAACGGTTCCAGCCGCTTGATAGCGGTGAAATGCTTATCTGCCAGCGGCTCCAGTTCGTAGTGCAGAAACGTATGCCGGATCTGATCCATCTTCAGCGCGGCTTCGGGAGACCCTCCTCTCGCGCTCGGATTCGGAAACACCACTACGTAGTACGCCATTCCATAATTCCGCGCGTCCGTTTCCTGCGGCGAACCCATAAAGTCGACATATACCGTGAACGTCCGCCCCAAGTACTCCGACGACGGCTCTTTCAGGTATACCTCGGTATCGAACACCATCTTTGCCAGCGGCGCATGATAGCGCTGCATCGCCGCCGCATAGTCGCCACGGTGCCTTTCCCAGATGCCGTGCAACCCCGCTTTCTCGTGGAAGCGTTCAAGCAATGTTCCGAAGCCCGCGACCGCTCCCGCATCCGGCGGCAAGTCCTCTTCGCCCATCCGCGGCATGAAGTGCGGCGGCCCATCCATATAGAGCGCCAGAGAAATGTAGGGCGACAGATTTCGATTCGGATCGCTCGATCCCGCGTGCCGGTCGTAGAAATCGCACACTCCCGCCTGCGCCGTCCGCGCCTCTGCCGACTGCGACAGATTCCTCTCCACTTCCTCCCGCACTCGGCTGCGGATCGGATC
>JASICF010000451.1 GCA_030044775.1 Candidatus Sulfotelmatobacter sp.
CGCTTGCTATCTCACTGTTCGCTCTCGGGTGCAGTAGCAGCAACACTTCAAACAAGCCAACTACCACGCCGGCATCTCAGCAGGCCACGGTCATGGTGACGGGCACGTCGGGCTCGCTGACGCATTCGAGCGCGGTAACGGTCACCATCAACTAGCAAGACAGCTCAAGCAAGGGCGCACTTCTGTGCGCCCTTGCAAAAAGCTAACTTTTCCAAATTAGAAATGGTAGCTGGCAAACGGAGGCTTCTAGCTGATGCAACGCCGTATCGGATCCCCAGTATCGGAACTGCGAATTCCCTGGTTCGGGTTACACAAGAAGTAATCTCCAGATGCTGTCACGGTTTTTTTTGATTTCCTTGAACTAGACCTCAATTTCCTTTCCCGACGGATCGCTGTGGAATCGTGAGGCACCCCCTGTTTTGAACGAGCCCGCAGTGCCATAGCTGTCCTCAAGAAACTGGAGGTGAGCAACCTTATCTCGCTCGAAGCGCGCCAACAGGGCAAATGGAGACGTGATCTCTTTCCCGGTTGCGTTCGATTTGTAAGTAAAAGAGCCGAAAAGGGCGACGCGGCTACCCTGCTCAATCGAGTCGGTGACCTTGAAGTCGAGCGTTTTCCAGAAACGTTGGATTCCCGCAAAGACCTCGGGTAGCGCTTGAGGCCCCTTGTGAGTGCCGGCCCACGGCTCAATTTTCTTGAGTTCCGGGTTGTCGAAGTTCAATGAAACGTAGGTAGCGTCCGGCGTCATGAGTTGCTGGAGCACTTTGAGATTTGTTGTGTTTTGCAAAAGCTGTTGAACCACAGCGGTCAAGTTGGTCGACATGAGATCGTTCCTCCATCCTTTGTTCTTAGTTCGTGGGCGAAGCGAAATTACTTGGCTTTGCCCGCCGGTCAGAACATGCCGTTGGCATTCGCACGCGGAATGTTCGGCGCGACGATCGGAGCGGAATTCCGAGGCGTGCCCACGAGTTGCAGCGTATCCCAGTGCTCGATGGCCTTCCCCTCCGCGTCCATGCGATAGATATCGACGCCAGCAATGCCGGTGTCGTCGGGATCATCGTTGAACAGGTTGAGGAAGTTCAAGTGTGCCCACACGTAGTCGCCGACTGCAATGATCTGGTGAACCACGACGCGCGCCCGAGGCCGCTCACTGGTAATTTTGGCGAAGAAGCGGCCCAGCGCGACGGAGCCATCCGGAATTAGAGGGTTGTGCTGGATGTAGGATGGGCTGACGAACTTTGCGGTAGCCTCTTCGGACCGCTTTTGATTGATCATCAGATCATACAGAGCCAGAACATTGTTCTTATTGCGCAGAGCGCGGCTGTCGTTGGTAGCGATCAGTTCGATCATGGCGGACTCCTTCACTTGGATGGGTTTCAGCTTTATTCCAGGCCGACGATTTGAAGACGAAGCGCGTCCTGTTCGTCGTCGGATTTCTCGCGCACAAGGCGAAGAATCTCTTCCGCATCCTGGCCAACCGCCGCAAAGTTCCGGCCGGCCTTCCTTCGGAATTACTCGAACGCCGGCCGGACGTCCGCCAAGCGGAGGAGATCATGGTTGCAGCCAATGCACA
Organism: Candidatus Sulfotelmatobacter sp.; assembly: GCA_030044775.1. Lineage (GTDB taxonomy): Bacteria > Acidobacteriota > Terriglobia > Terriglobales > Acidobacteriaceae > Sulfotelmatobacter. Next base: position 1,574 of record JASICF010000451.1, read on the forward strand.
AATCGGGGTTGCTAAAGCTGCATTTCTTCCGAACCTATCGCTTACCGGACTGGGAGGACTCGAGAGCAATGCGTTGCATCAGTTCATCACAGCGCCGTCGGAGACTTGGTACGCGGCCTTTAATGTCAGTCAGCCGATCTTCCAGGGCGGAGCACTCACCTCCGGTCTGAAGCTTGCCCGCGCGAACTGGCAGGAATCCGTGCTCTCCTACCAGCAAACAGTTCAGAATGCGCTGGAACAGGTTTCCAATGGACTCATCGCTTTTCAAAAAGACCGTGAATTCCGCGAGCAACAGGAACGGCTCACGGACGCAGCACGGCGAACCGACAATTACTCCGAGGTACTTTATAAAAACGGGGGCGCCAGTTATCTCCAGGTGCTGACCAGCGAAACAAATTACTTCTCGGCGGAACTCAACCTGGTGCAAGCCCAATTGAACGAACGTCTGGCGCTCGCGCAGCTCTACCAGACTCTCGGGGGCGGATGGCAACAATAGTTGAGGAGCTTGGTTATAACGCGGACTCGTTCTGGAAGCCCCGAGCCGTCAGGAGATTCGTGCGTAAGGAGCTTATCCGGAAGATCATCGAAACTTCTGCGCCTTGCGCCAGTTCGAAGCGACGTGAACAATCAGATGGTTCTCACGTGCAAACACGAAGCGCCACGCGCGAGGCAAACCTGTGACGCATCAGCCGCCGGTTTGAACTTCTGATCAAACAGGAAAGGACCATGCCATGACCAAGTACATCGACATCACACCCGAAGAAGCCGCAGATCGTCTCGCCATTAGAGAGCTGGTCGAAGCCTACGCGCATTGCGCGGATCGTCGTGACGCGAAAGGCCAGATGGCTCTGTTTACCCCAGATACGCACTTCGTGGTGTACATGAACGCAAAAGATCCCAAGCCCTCGCAGGAACTGCATTCGCGCGAGGCGCTCGCTCCTGTCTTCGCGGATCTGAACAAGTACGCAGCGACCATGCACTTTCTTGGACAGACCACGGTCCTCACGCTGACCGGCGATCGGGGCACAGGGGAAACTTATTGCATGCCCCATCACCTCACCGTTGACGGTGGAAAGCGTCAACTCATGATCGCCGCTCTCCGTTATTACGACACATTTGTGAAAGTGGATGGCGCGTGGATGTTTGCGGAGCGCCTGCTATATGTTGACTGGATTGAGGAACGGGCTCTCTGATGACAACGACCAAACAGACTCATTCGGGAGCGTCGATGGCGCCTCCCGCCGTCGGCCAAAAGCATCTCGTCATTGTGGGTGCGACTGGAATGGTCGGGGGATACGCCCTTCGCTTTGCGCTCGACAACTTGGCCGTAGAGAGCGTCACTTCAATTGGGCGCAAGAAAGTGGGCATCACGCACCCGAAGTTGAAAGAGGTTCTCCATCAAGACTTCGCAGACTGCTCCCCGCTCGCAGACGTCCTCTCGGCTCAGGACGCGGTGATCTATTGTTTAGGAACCTATACCGGGTCGGTATCGGACGAGCAATTGCGCGTCATAACCGCTGACTACACGATCGAGTTCGCAAGAGTTTTCCGCGGTAGCAGTCCGAACGCCACATTCTCGTTCTTGAGTGGAAGTGGCGCCGACCCGACAGGACGAAGCCGGCTTGCCTTCGCACGCTACAAGGGACAGGCTGAGAAGGCGCTGCTCGCAGCCGGGTTCCCCCGCGTTTTCATCTTCCGGCCCGCGTACATCTACCCCGTGGAACCACGAAGAGAACCGAATCTCAGCTACCGACTCTTGCGCGCGGTCTATCCGGTATTTCGAGTGCTGTTTCCTAACCAGGTGACTCGCGCCGACGACCTGGGCCAGGTGATGGTGGACGTAGCCATCAACGAAACAGGGGAATCGCGAAACCTCGTTTTAGAGAACCGTGCAATCCGAGCGATGGTCGAATCGCTTCATCGCCCTGCCGAGCAACGTTACTCGCGGACCAATTAACCAAGCACGTGAAGTGCCTCAGACTGTTTCAAAGAAGGCGATTCTGTAGTGCCCATTATTCGGGCGGTGGATATGCAACTCACGCCGCCATCCCGGCTGCGGCGGCGATTCCTATTCCCGCGCGGCTGATAGCACACTCCAGCCATTGCCGTACCTCCGACACTGTCGCTTGACACTTTCAAACCCTTTCGACACTACAGCACTTCCGTATCGATCCAAACGCCAAATATTTACAGCCAATTAGGGGTCAATGACCCTTAACCCCGGTTTGGCATCTCGGTTGCCTCTCGCCTAAGCATTGGAGGTACAAGGCAATGACCAGACGGGTGAGCCAGATAAGAGGGAAGGATCTCGAAGCCGAACTCGATCGCCTTACCTATTCTGCGTATCTTTTGACACTCGATCCTGAGAAAACTTTCTCGGCAGTGGCCAGAGCCATCGAGGAATCACCGGAAGAAACTACTCTTAACTCCGACCTCCTGGAACGAACCGTAGAACTCGCCCTGGAAGCGGTACGCTGCGAATCCGGAGCACGCTCGGGTGGGGAGTCATCTGCCTATGATGCGGCGCTCTACGGACGTTCCGCCACCACCAACTCAATGGCATTGCAATCGCCGCAGGATGTGAAAGACAGCCCGATTTTTCTCCTCGATTCGGCTTCCCGCCTCGCGTTCGTTCTACATCACCTACTGGGATTCAAGGTAAGTGATGCTGCCGTGAAGACGCGGCTAACTGAAAAACAATTTCGTGCGCAGTTGCGGCGAGCGTACCTCCAATTGGCCTCATTCCGGTTACAAAGGGGCACTACCGCGAGTCACGGCGCGGAGCCGTGCGCACCGGCCTGAGAACCGAACTATGCGTACCGCTTCTCTTTGATCAGCGTTTCAGCAAGATAGGTTTGCATTTCCAGGCTATTGGGATGTTCTGGTCCCTGCAGGCGAATCTGCGTCGCCAAAAGGTCACGCTGCATTTTTTCGGCTTCCTCCACGTGCCCCTCCCTGCACAATGCAATCGATAGGTTAAGTTTCGATATGAGGGTGTCGTGGTGTTCGGGTCCAAGGATTCGCGTGCGCACAGCCAATGCCGTACTGGACAGTTTCTCCGCTTCGGCGAAGCGGCCTTCATCAATCAGTAGCGACGAGAGATTTTCCATGGTGAATGCTGTAATTTGGTGGTGTATCCCCACCACTCTTTCCTCGGTGGCCAACACTTCACGGTACAGCGACTCGGCTTCGGCTGAATCACCGCTTGCGTGGCGGACTAACGCAAGATTACCCATCGCGTTCAGAGTTGCGGGAGCATCTGGTCCAAATACACGGCGGTTTCCTTCTACCACCTCACGATAGACCTAGCTGAACCAATCCCGATTTCCGCAGTCAAACTCAGCGCGTCGCATCCGATAACGGCAGCCAGATTTGAAAACGTGTGTCGCCCGGCTTCGAATTAACCTGAATATTGCCCCGGTGCTTCTTCACAATTCGCTGGACAGTGTCGAGACCAAGGCCGGTGCCTTCTCCGACTCCCTTGGTCGTGAAAAAAGGCTCAAAGATGTGAGGCTGCGCCTCGGTAGAAATTCCTGGGCCGTTATCGCCAATCTCCACTACCACGCAACCGTCGTCGCGGTAAGTGCGGACGCGAAGCTCGCCTTTTCCGTGCATGGCGTCAATTGCGTTATCGATAATGTTGGTCCACACCTGATTCAGCTCGCTGCCAAACGAATCCACGAGAAACGGGACGGATTGGTAATCGCGCTGGACAGACACTCCTTGTTTCAACTTGTGATTCAGGATGGTAAGCGTGGTTTCCAGGCTCTTCACGATATCCACGTTTTGCACCTTTGCCTGATCCATGTAGGTGTATTCCTTGATCGCGCCCACCAGATCGGATATTCGTGACGTGCTGCTCTCGATTTCGTGAACCAAAACAGCGATCTCCACGGAAGCCGCGATTCTCACCAGTGCGGCTCTGGCAGCATCCGCATCCAGTGCCGCGAATAACGATTCCAAAATTTCAGGACGAATATTCCGCCGCGCCAGATCGGCGGCCAATTGCCAGAGATCGTTCTGGCCATGGCTGCGCAGCAAGGAATCAATCTGGTCTTCCAGGTCGCTGATGGTCAGCGCATCGGGCGGAATCACATCTTTTTGGGTAAACAAGGCTTCCAGTTTTTCGATCTCCGCTTTTTGTGCCTGGGTAAGATCGCGTTTTCCCAGTTCCAGGCTGGCATTCTTAATTTTCTTGATCGTCTCGCGCAGTTGGGTGGCGGCGCGTTTGGCAGCCGACGCAGGATTATTCAGTTCGTGCGCTAGGCCAGCCGACAGCTTTCCGAGGGAGGCCAAACGGTCTCGCTGCTGTTCGAGGCGGGTGGTTTCACGAATCCGGTCAGCCATCAAGCCCACGAGCCGCTTGGTCAGCTCCGGCATTTTCTGGATCAATTCCGGAAACAGTGGGGCGGGAAATCGCAAGACGCGGCTGTCCACTATTGCTCGTCCGCCTACGGTGAACTGCTTCATCCTCGAGAAAGGCAGCACTCCGGTCACATCACCCGGCTCCAGATCGAAGACTACGGTCTCGCCATTGAGTTCGCCCCTAACTTGAAGGTGCCCCTCGAGGACCACGAACATGGCATCGGCCGCCTGACCTTGCCGTGCATAGATGTCGCCTGCCTTGAGACGCATATCTTGCGATTGACTAAGAAACCAATCGAGCTGATCGTCCGGCAAATCGGCGAATTCAGTGACGCGCCGTATTTCAGTTTTATCGACCATTTAGACCTTGCTTAAATATTGATGGATGAACTGCACGGCGACCGAGCCTTCCCCAACTCCGGACGCCACACGCTTGATGGAGCCATGCCGCACATCGCCCACGGAAAAAATGCCGGGAACATTTGTCTCCAGCAGGAATGGATCACGATCGAGATTCCATCCTTTCGGCCGTTGCCCATCGCGAATGAGGTCGGGGCCGGTTAACAGGAAGCCGCGCTCGTCACGCTCGACGATGTTCGCCAGCCAATCTGTTCGGGGCAGAGCTCCAATAAAGATAAACATCGCGCTGGCAGGCACACGCTCAATCTTGTTCGTGTCGGAACAAAGCACCGAAATTTCCTCGAGATGGGTTTCGCCATGGGCCTCGGCAACGCCCGCACGGGTCCATAGCTGAATGTTCGGCGTCTCTTTGATCTGGTCGATCAAGTATTGCGACATGGTGCTGGAAAGCGACTCGCCACGCACAAGGATAATGACGCGCTCGGCAAATTTAGCGAAGTTCATCGCCGCCTGACCCGCCGAGTTCGCGCCGCCCACCACGTAGACGATCTCACCCTTGCACGACAAGGCTTCGGTCGCACCCCCGCCATAGTAAATCCCAGCACCCTGCAATCGGTCTATGCCCGGGGCGTCCAGCCGCCTCCACTGCACGCCCGTCGCGATCATTAGCGCATGACAGGAAATTTCATTTCCATCCGCCAGCTTGATAATTCGGTAAGGCCCTTCCGTCCGAGCCGCAACCGCTTCTTGAGGCGAGAGAATCTCCACTCCAAAACGCTGCGCTTGCACAACGGCTCGGCGAGCCAGATCGCCCCCGCTGAGCCCGGTGGGGAATCCAAGATAATTTTCGATGCGCGAGCTCATGCCCGCCTGCCCACCGGGCGCTTCCCGCTCAATCATGACCGTGTGCAGACCTTCCGAAGCACCGTAAACCGCGGCCGCTAAACCAGCCGGGCCTCCTCCCACAATGGCCAGATCGTAAAAACTGGTCTGGGCGCGGGTTCGCAAGCCAACCTTTTGCGCCACATCGGCTGGCACACCCTCGAGAAGTTTGGTTCCGTCAGGGAAGAGCACGACCGGAAGATTTGCCGCCTCCGGACCCAACGCTTCGAGCAGACGCTTGGTCTCAGGATCGTTGGCTGAAGCCTCCACATCGATCCATTGATAGGGAACGTGGTTGCGCGCGAGGAAATCGCGCAGTTCGTACGATCGCGGCGACCAGCGGGTGCCCAGCACTCTGATGCCTTGAAATGAGGGGCGAAATGAAGCCTGCCAGTCGTCGAGCAAATCATCTAACTGCGGATACAAGTGCTCGGCAGGAGGGTCCCACGGCTTCAAGAAAAAATAATTAATGCTGGCGTGATTGATGGCGCTGATGGCAGCGTTGGTGTCGGCGTACGCGGTGAGCAATGCCCGCTTCGCACTCGGAAAGATTCCCATCGCCTGTTGCAAAAACTCCACACCGTCCATGCGCGGCATGCGCTGATCGGCAAGCAGGAGAGCTACGCTGTCATTGCGCACCTTCAACTGCTTCAGAAGATCGAGCGCCCCTTCCGGCGAATCGGTTCCGATAACCCGGTATTCCGCCCCATACTGCGAACGCAGATCGCGCTCGATCGCCCGTAGAACATCGGAATCGTCATC
>JASICF010000452.1 GCA_030044775.1 Candidatus Sulfotelmatobacter sp.
TCCAACGACTACTACTATTGCGTGGCGGTTTCCAATACCGACAATCTGGCTTCCGGATCGCTGGCGTGGTACACCTACGCGTTTCCGCTGGATTCCTACCTGGGAACAAATTCCGAAGGAAATACATACTTCCCCGATTGGCCGAAGATTGCGACCTGGCCGGATGGATACTATGTGTCGATCGACCTGAACGACACGAACCTGAGTTTCCGGGAAGTGGGAATCATGGTTTGCGCGCTCGACCGCACGGACATGCTGGTGGACGGCACGGCGAATGCTCCGATTTGCATCTTGCAGATGAGTTCTCCCGACACGAACGTCTATCTGGCGCACAGCCTTATTCCCGCGGATGTGGAAGGAACGAATCCTCCACCCCAGGGCCGGGACGAATTTTATACGAGTATCGAGAATCCGGTGCTCGGCGGAGGAGCGGTAACGTCGACGAGTTTCAATCTCTGGGATTTCCACGTGGATTGGGCGAACCCATCGGCCTCGACGCTAACCGAGAGCTCGATTACGGAAGCTCCGTTTCAGCCGGGATGCTACACGGTAGGCCAGCCGGTGAATACGATTTGCGTGCCGGAGCCCTCCACGGGGACAACCGGGCAGTATATCGATTCGGTCGGCGACCGATTTATGCCGACCATGTCGTATCGGAATTTCGGCGCTTATGAGTCGTTTGTGGTAAGCCATACGGTGCAGGCAGCAACCTCAACGAAGAATCAGCAGACGGCAATTCGGTGGTATGAGCTGCGCGATAACGGGAGCGGAACGCCTACGCTGTATCAGGACGGAAACATCGATCCGGACAACACGACATACCGCTTTATGCCGAGCATGGCGGAAGACGCCAATGGCAATGCCGCCGCGGGGTATAACATTTCGAGTACGACCACGCATCCCGGGATGAACGCGGCGTATTTCAGCTTGACGAATCCGGACGCGCCCACTGAAATCACGCTTTATGACGGCCAGGGCGATGAGGAAAACACCTGGCACATGGGCAGCTATTCGAGTATGACGGTGGATCCGGAAAATGGCTGCACCTTCTGGTACGTGGCTCAATACTTTCCTACCAATCAAACCTCAACGCCTGCGTGGGGATCGAGAATTTCGAATTTCGCGCTGCCCGGTTGCGGCGAGCCTTCGGTGTTCCCGACCAGCCTGACCTTCGCCGGAGAAGGGGTGGGGATCCAAAGCGTCCCGCAGACGGTCACGCTCCTAAACAGCCAGAGCAGTGCCCTTACGATTGACAGCATCGGCTTCACCGGCGCAGACAGCGGAGATTTTTCGCAGCAGAACAACTGCGGCAGCAGCCTGCCGGCAGGTGAGGCTTGCAGCATCAACGTGACATTTACCGCAGGAGCGCTTGGCACGCGGACGGCTACGCTCAATGTCAATGACAGCGGCGCCAACAGCCCGCAAGCGGTGAGTGTGACCGGCAGCGGAATCGTACCGGTAACTCTATCGGCGAGCAGCATCAGCTTCGGCGGTGTGACGGTGGACGGAAGCAAGACAGCGAGGCCGATCACGCTGACGAACAATCAGAGCGCCGCCCTGACCAACATTAACATTACGATCGTCGGATCGCAGGCATTCAAGCAGGTCAACACCTGCGGGACCAGCATTCCGGCAAAAGGAACATGCACGATTACAGTGACGTTCGCGCCGACAACGACAGGAGTGCAGATTGCCACCGTGAATATCGCGGACAGCGCGAGCAACAGCCCACAAACGATAAGCGTCAGCGGGTCGGGGCTCGCCTCGGTAAGTTTAAGCCCGGCGTCCCTGGATTTTGGCACGATCAAGGTTGGATCCAGCAGTCCAGTGAAGACGATTTCCGTGACCAACCATGAGAAAACCACGGTGACTTTCAGCAGCGTGCAGATCACGGGAACGGATAGCGGGGACTTTGCGCAGACGGATAACTGCGTCAGCCTGGTGTCGGGGACGAACTGCTCGTCGAATGTGACGTTTACTCCGTTGGCTAAAGGCAGCCGCACGGCTACGCTTACTCTCATCGATACCGCAACCAACAGTCCGCAGATGGCAGCTCTATCGGGTACGGGACAGTAAACCCCCAGGGCAAGAATCGCCACCCGGGTTGCCTAGCAGCGCAAGAAGCACCATCGGCAGGGCTAAACTGCGCGATTGTCTCATGTGCTTGACACTCCCGCCGTTCACTAGAAGACTATAGAGCCGGGTAGCCGGAGTCTGAGCGGGCCGGTTCCGGGCAGCAACTCCGTTGGCCAGCCGCGATCCACATGATGGCCGGCGGCAGAAAGGCATTCAGTTTGGCAGCACGTGAATCTTCCATCCTGGTGGTCGGCGGAGCCGGATATATTGGCTGCCACGCCGCGCATGCCTTGCGGCGAATGGGATACGAAGCGATTCTTTACGACAACCTGTCTCGCGGTCACAGATTTCTGGGAAAAGGATTCGAACTAATTGAAGCAGACATCTTTGACACTGAGATCCTGAGCGGCGCGCTGAAACGGGTTTCGGCTGTGATGCACTTTGCGGCGGATTCGCAGGTGGGCGAGAGCGTGCAGAATCCGCGAAAATATTTCCGGAACAATGTAGAGGGCGGGATCGCGTTGCTGAACGCCACGCTCGATGCAGGCGTGAGCAAGTTTATTTTTTCATCGACGTGCGCGGTGTACGGCGTGCCGGAGAGATCTCCGATTACAGAAGAAATGCCGAGACGGCCGGTGAATCCGTATGGGATGTCGAAGCTGTTTTTTGAGAACGCACTCGAAGCCTGCGCTCCCGCGTACGGATTGCGGTCCGTGAGCTTGCGGTACTTCAACGCGGCGGGCGCCGACGAGCAGGAAAACATTGGTGAACTTCACGAACCGGAGACACACCTGATTCCGTGCGCCTTGAAAGCGGTTACGGGAGAGCGTGGCGCGCTGCAAATCTTTGGCACGGACTATCCGACGCCAGACGGCACCTGCATTCGCGACTACATTCATGTGAGCGATCTGGCAGAGGCACACGTGCTGGCGTTGAAGCATCTGGACGGAATCGCGGGAGCGGCACAATACAACCTGGGAACCGGCGAAGGCGCATCGGTGCAGAAGGTGATTGCCACGATCGAGGAAGTTACGGGAACGAGCGTGCCGCGACGCCTGGCAGAAAGGCGGCCGGGCGACCCGCCGGAATTGGTTGCGGACCCGTCACGCGCGCAGGCGGCTCTAGGCTGGAAGGCAAGGCGCGGCTTGCGCGAAATTGTAGAGACGGCGTGGCAATGGGAGCAAAAGATGGCTGCGCAGACTGCCCGGAACACGGGGGCGTGAGTTGGATTCGCAACTTAGGAAAACGAAGAACTGAGGGATGACGTGAGCAAGAGAACTGTGGCAAATGGTCTTTCTGGAAGAACGGTCGCCGTTCTGGGCGCGGGCAAAATGGGAGGAATTCTTCTGCAGGCGCTGCTCAAGAATGGGTTGCTTTCGCCGAAGCATACGAGAGCCACAGTCGCTCATGAAGATCGGGCGAAGGCGCTGAGCCGTAAGTTTGGCGTGACCGTTGGCACGGACAACGTGAAGGCGGCGGAAGGAGCCGATATTATTCTGATCGGCGTGAAGCCGCAGGTGGTGGAGGAAGTAGCGTCCCAGCTTCGTGGACACGTGACGCCGAAGCAGCTGGTGATTTCGGTGGCGGCATCGGTTCCGAACAGCCTGATTGAGAAGGCATTAGGAGCGGAGATTCCGGTAATCCGCGCGATGCCGAATACGCCATGCTTTGTGGGATGCGGCATGACGGCGATCGCGCGAGGTGCGCACGCCACGGGGAAACATGTTGAACTGGCGGCGGCGATGTTCAACGTTGTCGGGCGCACAGTCGTCGTGGATGAGAAGCACATGGACGCGGTGACCGGGCTTTCGGCGAGCGGGCCGGCCTACATCTACATTATTTTGGAATCCCTGGCAGAGGCAGGAGTAAAAGTCGGATTGCCGCGCGATATCGCCACCCTGCTGGCCGCGCAAACGACGATGGGGGCTGCTCGTGTCGTGCTGGATACAGGAGATCATCCGGCGCTGCTGAAGGACTCGGTGACGACTCCGGCGGGGTGCACGGTGGATGGGCTGATGGAACTCGAAGAAGGCAAGTTGCGGGTTACGCTGATCAAGGCCGTGGTAAAGGCCGCGCAGCGAGCCAAAGAGCTGGCCTACGCATCGTGAAGCGCCACTGAGGGTTGGCCGCGCGGAAGATGCGAGGAGATTTGATTTTCTGGAATGTCATTTCATCTGGCGTGATCATCGACCCCTTGCAGCAGAACCGGTTTCGACCCAACTGAAACCGTGCCTCCGGCGATCGACGATTCGTGGCCCTCGAGATCGCGCATTGTCGTGAATTTAGTGCCGGCTGCGTATTTCCAGACTACGTTCGTTTCGTAAGACCGGGAGTCGTTCCAGACGATTCGGTCCTTCCGGCCGCCGGAGCGCGATAGATCGCAAGTCCAGACGTTGTTCTCGGCGGAGCAGGGCTTCACAAACGAAGCGTCAACCAGCCACCAGTAAACCTGCCCATAGGCGATGCCTGCTTTGTAAGTCCCTTTCGCCGCATCCCACAGGCCGCCCCACGCCTGCGGATCGCTTCCCATGTCCCACATGTACCAGTAAGCGCGTTGCACGCCGGCAGAGGCTTGCAAGATCAGCCATCGCGCAATATATGCTGCCTGCGCATCGGAATCGGGCATTTCGCCGTTGGTACCCCAGCCCCCCTCGGTGGTCCACACGGGCTTTCCAGGCATACCATCCTGCATTAAGGTGCGAAAAGTATCGATTTTTCCCAACACGGTGTCGGGGCAAACATCCGAGCGAGCCTCGCGCGGACACCCGCTGCCGGCAAAAGTGTCGGGAAACGGCGCAGGTACGATTCCATGGGTCCGGGCAGCATAAAGATGGATGGCCGTAGCATCGGGATAATTTCCGTATTGCCGGTACGCAACCAGGAAGTTCTTGAACCACTCGTCGTAGGACCGGCTATCGCCGTTATCTTTGGTGTCACCAGTGGTGGCGGCAGAAATATCGGGAGTGAGCGTCACGCAGCGGCTGCACTGCGCCTTGACGGTCGCAACCATATCGGAGCACATCCTGGCGCTTTCGGCGTAGGTGCCGATCCAGAAGCCGTCGAGGTTGGGCTCGTTCCAGCAGGAAAAAGCGACGATGCGGCAACTCTTGTCAGGAGCTTTCCCGCTGCAAACGTGATTGAGGAGGCTGGTGACGAATTCCTTGAAGTAGCAATCGGTGGTTGTTGTGCCACGCAGCGGGCCCTGGCAAGGAGCGGAGAGATTGAGATCGGCAGGCGGAGAGCAGTCGGCCTCGTCACGGCTTGGTCCGCAAGTCGAGTGAGCGTTGCGAGCCGCCCAGGCAGGAGTCCGGCTGAAGGTGTACATAACGTCAACCTTATGCTGGCGCGCCTTGTCGAGCCAGGCATCGAGCATGCGCCAGTCGTAGCGGTTGCGCGCGTCGCCTTCCAGGTGATACCAGGTCGTGAGATTTCCCAGCATGCGCAGGCTGCCGAACGGAACATTCGGCCAGGGAGTGGAAAGACGATTGATGTGCATCCCGAAGAAAGTTGGCGGGATTGGAGAGGCAGGGATGTTCGATGAAGAAACAATTGAGGACGACAGTGTGGCTGACGCGAGGTTGGGTGAGACGGCATTTGTGTTGCAACTACCCAGGGTGAAGGAAGCAAGAATGATGGGAAAAGCCAGCAGGAGCGCGGAGGACTTTTTCATAGTAACTTCTGGATGTATCTTACCGCGTCCGCGTAAGTCGACCATCGGGCATCGCGAATGGTGACGGATCTTGCATCTTGACGGCCATCAGGTCTCAGAGGAGAATCGTCAGGCTCGCCAGACTTCTCGTGCGCGCCGCCTCTCGCCGCTGTGAGGATTTCTATGATAATGCTTCGATCATGTGAGCTGTTCGCTTTCTTGCGCTCGCGAGCCTCGCAAGCCGTTTCGGCGGAAAAATCGCGCGGACTAAAGAGAGCCTGCACTGTTTTTCTGCTTTGCGCCCTAACATCGTTCGCTGCGACCGCCCAGGTAACCTTCAGCACGGTAGCAAGCTTCCTCGGGGGCTCTAACGGCGCGAACCCGAACCCGCTCGTCCAAGGCCTTGACGGCAACTTCTATGGGACAACGCGTGCCGGCGGGAACAATGAGCAGGGCACGATCTTCAAAATGACGCCGACAGGCACGCTGACGACGCTTTATAAGTTTTGCAGTCTGCCCGACTGCGCTGACGGCAGCAATCCGATAGGTGCGTTGTTGCTGGGCACCGACGGATCTTTGTACGGAACAACGGGTGATGGCGGGGCGCACGGAACGGGTGGCACCGTCTTCAAGGTAACGTCAAGCGGCACGCTGACGACGCTTTACAGTTTTTGCGGTCAACCTGGCTGCGCCGACGGTGACGGGCCAATTGCCGGCTTAGCCCTGGGTAGCGATGGCAATTTCTACGGAACGACAGAAGGAGGCGGGGTGACCTACGGGACGGTCTTCAAAATCACCCCGACCGGCAACCTAACCACGCTGCACAGTTTCGACGGGACGGACGGCTACGAACCCACGACAATCATCCAAGCCAGCGACGGCAACTTCTACGGAGTGACCCCGCTCGATGGCCCCACTGGCTCAGGCACGGTTTTCAAAATCACGCCGGGAGGCGCGTTCACTACACTTTACGCGTTTTGCATGCAGAGTGAATGCGCCGATGGCA